>CAZFON010000046.1:0-9655 GCA_964520185.1 uncultured Planctomycetales bacterium
GATAGTGGCCCTAAATTGGTTTTTGTAAAATTCCCACTGCCCCTGCTTCTAAAGCTTGTTCTTTTAATCGGTCATCCTTATCAGCCGTTATAATAATTAATGGAAGGCTATAGCCTTCTTTCGTAAGTCTTTGCTGTGTGTCCCATCCATTTATTCCCGGCATATGAATGTCCAAGATCAAACACCCTGTAGCCTTATTACTCACATCACTAAAGAATTCCTCTGCAGAAGAAAAAGTCTCCACTGCAAAATCATAACTAACCAGAAGCATTTTAAGAGAACGACGAATTGACTCATCGTCATCTAAAATATAGATCTGCTTGCTGTCTGAAGAAACTGAAACACCATCGTTAGGCTCTAATTTCTCTAGCGGCATGATCCTATTGTAGGGATGGACTAAAATGAAGCAATTGTACTGGGGTATAATGAACAAAGATACGCGTAGGGTAATACGTCTAGGGATAAAAATGAAGCTGAAGATTATTTATGCTAAATGGGTCTACACCTACGCTCACCAGTAAGACAATCTGAATTTCTTCATACCTCACAAACACAGACCAAACAACTCAAATCTGTTGCTCCTCAGCTGAAACCCTACCCTCTGATCATAATTAAACCGCCTGTTATACCTCAGTATAATTGATTCTTTTTTGTTCCTTTCTAAAATAAAAGTCTGGCTTTAACAAAGCTATTTAAATTAATTTTCTTGTGGAAGGGCTTAGATCAAAATGCGCATTGACGTGATCCCTATTACAGAATTATCTGAGGGCATGAAACAACGCTGGTTGGAGATCCAGGTTTCTAACCCAGATTTAGCAGGGCCTTGCTTCCATCCTGATCTTTTTATAACAGTTGGAAAATTTTGTCCTGACGTTTATGTTGCCTTGTTATACGATAATAATGGCTTAACAGGTTTTTTGCCATATTTAAGGGATCAAGCCTCATCTATCGCCCAAACAATTGATTTTTGTGATTACCAGGCCATCATCGGTCCCAAGTCTTATCATTGGGATATCAATATGATCATGAATAAAATTGGCATAAGTTCATGGCATTACAATGCTTTAGTAGATTTTGAGAATATACGATCAAAACGAAGGCAGCTTGAAGCTTGTGAGTCAATGCGTATTGACCTAAGTAGCGGTTACAAAGAATACTTGCTTTCTAAAAAGGATGGAAAGGTTAAATTTGGAGGTTTAGCAAGAAAAAAAAGGTTGATCCAATCAAATTTTGGGCCAATTCATTTTGTTCCAATATGTAATGATATAGATGTGTTGCATCGTATGTTATTCTGGAAATCCGTACAGCATAACCGTGATACAAGTTGGACGAAATTAGCTACAGAACTTCTGGAATATTTTTGTTTTTCGAACCAGACTTCAATTGACGGAGTATTTTCTGCACTATACGCAGGGAACGATCTTTTGGCAGCTTACTTTGGAATAAGGCACCAGGGGATCCTGCATTCTTTAGTTTGTTCTTTTAATCCTGATTTTAAAAAATTCTCCCCAGGATTGATGATATGGCAAAATCTCATTTCCTCACAAAAGGAATTAGGATACCATATTTTGGATCTCGGTCCCGAGGAAAATAAATATAAGCGTTATTTCTCAACGAGTACTTTACCAATTATTAAAGGGGATTTTATTGAAGTTACGATCAGAGATAGGATTAAATCTATAAAATGGCTGTACCAAGGACTTTATCCCCTGGTGCAAATCGTTAAAAGAATGAAGAGTAATAATATTACGGTCACAAATATCCTTTGATCTGCTGATAAATGCGGTCGGCCATGACCTGATAGCCTTCGTCATTGGGATGGATCTGGTCGGACTTATACTGGGGGCGGTCAATGATGCCGTTTAGAATATCCGCTATCAGCAAAATGTGCTCCTGGTCGGCCAGAAGTTTAAAATCATGGATGTACGGATCACCCAAAACACCCACCTTGACCTCTACCCACACAACCATGGCCCCCTGCGCTTTAATACGTTCGATGATCGCGGTCATGTTGGCCAGGGTCTCTTCTTTATGCATTCCCTGGAAAAAATCATTGCCTCCCAAGGTGATGATGACGAGTTTGGGATCATGGGCCAGCACATCCGTCTTCAGCCTCTGCAAGGCGTCCCTGGTCGTATTGCCCGGTACTCCGGCATGAATGACAGGGTAACTTATCTTTTTGCTAAGAAGGGTCGGATAATCGTGGCCGGGACTTGAACCATAGCCGGCGGTGAGACTGTCCCCGAAGCAAACCACCGTGGTACCGGTAGACTGACGATTGTCGATGGACTGCTGGCAGGATGTCATCAGAAGAACACAAAGAAGGAGCAACACTAAGGTGAAACGGCACTTCATTAGCAGGGCTCCGCGTTTTAAAATTTCTTAAACACAAAAAAAACAGCAACGGCCAAAAAGAAAAAACCCACCAGGTAATTCCATTTTAAAGGTTCTTTTAAATATACCACGGAAAATACCGCAAAAACGATCAACGTGATCACTTCCTGGATGGTCTTCAGCTGTGCTCCGGTGAACGTGCCATATCCGTAACGGTTGGCCGGCACCTGAAAACAATATTCAAAAAAAGCGATCAGCCAGCTGACCAATATCGCCAGGTACAAAGGTGAGCTCTTAAACTTTAAATGGCCATACCAGGCAATGGTCATAAAAATATTTGAGATGATCAGGAAACATATGGTGAGCATATCATTCCTCTTAAAATTTATGAGGGAGAAAGGGACAGCAGATATTTCCAGCGCTCGACCCAGCCATCGGTGTGGCTAACGCCCTTGACAATGGTCACACGGTTGGCAGTTTCTTCGCCCTCCTGTTGTACAAAGGACCATACGATAGACTGGGGCACCACGCGGTCCCTGGAGCCAACAAAATGGCGCTGTGGGATTTGTGCTATGTCCATCGCCGCATCCTTGGGATCAAGCGATCCCAAGAGAGAGCTTTTCAAAGGCGACGCCACTGTGCGGATGGACATGACATCATCGCGCTTGGAAGCGGCCAAAACAGCAATGGCACCGCCGCCGGAATAACCAATGATCTTAACATGCCGGGCATGGGCCACTTGTTTTTCCAGATCAATGGCCTTATTAATAGAATCGATGACTTCCGGTGCAAACCTATACGTTGACCAATACTTCGGATCACATTCTAATATACTGGACAGCGGATACTGGCCCGGCCTTGCAATATAGGCCACATTGTCCGCAGGGTCCAGTACGGCCAGTCTCAGGGCCAAAGGGTCCAACGGTGTCGGGTCATGGGCGGCAGGCCTTCCGTCGCCTTCAATGTAAATATCAATGATATCCGATCTCTTTTCAAATCTTCGATAGGTCAGCAGTGTGAAATCACCTGCTTTGATATATTCCCTGGTAAAACCGGCACTGGCGGCAATATCCTGGGCCAAGAAGGTCCTGTTCCGGCTTACAGGCGCCGTTTGACAGCCGAGCATGGGCAGTGCGCTCAAGAGTAATAAAGATATAAAGAAGGTCTTTTTCATAAATCCTTGGTTTAATTTTAAATTAGAGAGGTTGAACATACAATCAATAATCTAAATATTTATTGACAAAACCTCTCATTTTTTAAACAATAGAATCAAAATAACTAAGGAAAAACTTCATGCCTAAATGCATTCTGTCTGTAGATGACGATCCCGTTGTCCTGGGACTTATTCAACATACCCTCCAAGGCCACGGCTATGAGGTCATCACCGCCCAGGACGGAAAGATGGCCCTGGAAATATTACAAAATAAAATACCGGATCTGATCCTGCTGGATGTGCAGATGCCGAATATGAACGGCTATACTTTCATTTCGGAAAAATTACACGTCCCTTCCCTTGCCAAGGTGCCCATCGTTGTCATAAGCTCCTTGAAGGAAACCATGCCGTTGTTCAAACGACATGGGGTCAAGGCCTATCTCCTCAAGCCTCTTAATATCCAGGCCCTGCTGGAAACCGTCCAGGCCATTCTCCCTGAGTGAACTTTTCTTAAGACAGGAATCTCGTCGAGCGCAGATGGCGTTCCAAATGGAATACCAAAAAATGGTTCAGGACGAACTTGAGCTCTTTCTTGATGAAAGGCGGCATCTTTAAACGCAGTGCGGTATCCCAGTTGTTCTTTTGAATATGCAGGATGGACGCCACGGCCCCCAGGGAAATAGGAGTGGCTTCTTGCGACAGATCTTTGCACGTGGCGCACAAAAGCCCGCCTAAGCGCAGGCTGAAACGGGGCGAAGGCGCCACTTCCCCGCTGCAACGCACACAGGCCTCTAAATGGGGTTTGAAACCGGACAAGGACAGGATCTTGATCTGAAAATTCTGCACCAGCCTGGCCACATCTTCCGTTGTCTGCAAAGACTTGAGAAAGGCCTGCATGAGATCGTATATCTGCCAATTTTCGTCTTCCACCGGCATCAGGGTATCGATGAGCTCCGAGGCATAGCTGGCGGCGGTCATGCGCTCCAGGTCACGGCGCAGGCCTGAAAAGAAATCCTTCATATCGCAGTGGCTGATCAAATGGATATCGCTGTTGCGGTATTGGTAATAGACGATCTCGTTCAAGGAGAAATTGTCGACGCTGGAGCCGAATTTCTTGGGGTCTTTGCGGATGCCCTTCAGGACCCCTTTGACCTTGCCGAAATCCCTTGTCAGGAAGGTGGCGATCCGGCTGGTTTCCCGGAAGTCAAACGTCTTGAGCACAATTCCCTCAGTTTTTACAATCATGGCTTGATTATGTCAAAACATTTGTGTATATTCAAGGTAATGTATAAAGATTTTTACCACTTTAAAGAGCATCCCTTCAACATTACCTCAGACCCCGAATTCTTTTTCCCTGCCTTACGCCACGAGGAAGCTTTCAGCCACTTGATCTACGGCATTTCTTCGCGCCGGGGCATCATCGTCATCACCGGAGAAATAGGAACGGGCAAAACAACGCTTTGCCGTACCCTGCTTAACCGCCTGGACAAGTCTGTCAAGACCGCCCTGATCTTAAACCCTGATTTCTCGGACTTGCAATTGCTGCAGATGATCATCAATGACCTGGGGATCTCTTATGTCAAGAAAACCAAGCTGGACCTGATCGGGGCCATCACCCTGTTCTTGGTCGAAGAGTCGGGCAAGGGCAATAATGTGGCGGTCGTCATCGACGAATGCCAGAACCTTAACATCCGCCAGCTGGAACAGATCAGGCTCTTGTCAAATCTGGAAACGGAAAAAGAGAAACTGCTGCAGATCATCCTGGTCGGCCAGCCGGAGTTAAGCGAAAAACTTAAAAAGCCCGAACTGCGCCAGCTGACCCAGCGCGTGAGCGTGAATTACCACATCCTCCCCTTACAGAAAGAAGAAGTGGGACGATATATCAATCACCGTCTGAGGATCGCGGGAGCATGCCCTGAGCTTATGTTCACCCCGCGGGCCATTGATGCTATTTACGAAATTTCGAAAGGGACGCCGAGGGTCATCAATGTCATTTGCGACCGTGCCTTGCTGGCCGGATTTACAAGAGAAACGTTCACTATTGACCGTAACCTGGTAGAAGAAAGTGCCAAGGAAATCCTGACTGCCTCCTATGAGTATCATTCATGACGCTTTAAAAAAAGTACAGGAAGGGCGGAATCCCAAGCCCAATACAACTCCGGCGCAAGGCGCAGGGGCACCCGAGCAAACGGGCAGTGACTATGTTTATTCGAACTCTCCTGAAAAGCAATCCGAGGAAAAGCCCGTCGAGCATCTTCATTATAAAAGGAACATGGCCAAATCCATTCTTGCTTTTATCTGCGCTTTGGCGATCTCCGGAGGGGCTTTTTGGTTTCTCTACAAACAGGTAGGCACCTATTTCCCCGGGTTCAAGGGTTGGGCCATGACATCGATCAATAAATTGATGAATAAAAAGACCTTGCCCAGTTTTAAAACCAGGGCTGTAGAAGACCTCAAACCTTTAGCCAAGATCACCCTTACACCGCCCAATCCATCGGCCGCAGCGTCTCAAGTGACCAGCCCGGCATCCCCAAGCGTCAATACCGCCGTTGCTACAATCAGCCAGGACATCTCCGCACCTATTACGCTTAATATTCATGGGGTGATGTCTAACGGCCCCACCAATCTTGCCTTGATCAATGACCAGGTTTACCAGGAAGGCGATGAGATCGACGGCATTAAAATTGCCAAGATCAATTTAAAAAGCATCACGGTTATTGATAACGGGAAAGAAAAGACCATTCCTGTAAAGAATTAGTAAAAAAGGTGACAAGAAAAAGGTGACAGGTACATTTTTCTTATAAATATTAATAGAAAAATGTACCTGTCACCTTTTTCTTGTCACCTTTTTTTAATATGCTTTAATGGCTTGAGTGATCAATGACTGCGGAATGTCTTTGACCACCACGGCTTGGCCGATCTTTTTGGCCAGCACAAAGCGGTTATGGCCTGCGGTAAACTTCTTATCATGCTGCATCAGCCCCAAGATCTTCGCTAAGGGCACACCCTTGATCTTTTCCGGTAAGCCGACGCTGGTGATCAATTGATTGATACGCAGCTCCTGAGAAGAGCTCAGAAGCCTTAAGCCCACGGAAATACGGGCAGCCACCCTCATACCGAGCGCCACGGCCTCGCCATGCTGATAGCGGCCATACCCTCCGGCTGCTTCCACCGCATGCCCCACGGTATGCCCGAAATTCAAAATGGTGCGTATCCCCAAGGTCTCTCTTTCATCCTTGGAGACGACCCCTGCCTTGATCTTGGCACAACGACAAACAATGGTATTCAGGACATCACTGTTGCCTTGAAGGAATTTCCGGTGATTGGCTTCGATATAACCGAAAAGCCCGGCATCACTGATAACGCCATATTTGATGGCTTCAGCCAAGCCGTTACGCCGTTGCCGTTCATCCAGGGTCTTGAGCGATCCTGTGTCCGCCACGACCAGCTTCGGCTGATAAAAAGCGCCGACTAAATTTTTTCCCGTCTTAAGATCAATAGCGGTCTTGCCACCGATGGAAGAATCGATCTGGGCCAGAAGACTGGTGGGCACCTGGATATAAGGCACTCCCCGCTTGTAGATGGCGGCCACGAATCCGGCCAGATCACCAACGACTCCCCCGCCCAAAGCAACGATAAAGATCTTTTTATCTGCGTCATAAACGCTGATGGCTTCCAGTAAACGCATGGCACAAGAGGCGCTTTTGGAAGATTCGCCCTCCGGTACATTGAAGAATTTAACACTATAGCCCGCCTTTTTAAGGCTAGCGGATAATTTAATACCATAGAGACGCTCAAGGGAGGAATGAGAAATGATAACAGCGTCACGGCCCAATCCCAATGTACGGATGAATTGAGGGAATTTTCCTAAAATATCATGACCGATGAGGATGTTATAGGAATTGTGCTTTAAATTGACCGCAACCCGGGAGATCATATTTGCACTCCGATCCAATAGCCCACCTGCTGAATCAGGGGATACAAAAATCCTAACATACCCAGGTTTAAAAGCACGATAATTATAATTAAACCAAAAGGCTCCAGACGGCTGTAGTAATAAGCCAGATTTACCGGCAATATACTGCTCACCACCCTTGAGCCGTCCAGCGGCGGGATCGGTACCATGTTAAAAACAGCCAGGGTCAAATTGAGCATCACGGCCCAGGCACAGACCATGGAGGCACCGGAGAACTGCGGCCAACTATAAAGCCTGGAAAAAATAAAGGCCAGGGCCACATTGGTCAAAGGACCGGCCACGGCAACCAGGGCCATGCCAAGCCTTTGGGGACGCAGGTTCCTGAAATTGACAGGCACCGGCTTGGCCCAGCCGAAAAGCATCATGGTCTTGGTCAGGCCAAGATAATATACCAGATAAAGGACCCCGGGCACGATGATGCTGCCCACAAGATCGATGTGTTTGATAGGATTCAAGGTCAGGCGGCCATGGTTTTTGGCCGTATTATCACCCAACCAAAACGCACTCAGGCCATGGGCCAGCTCATGAAGGACAATGGCAGGGACAAGGACTACAAGGATAAAGGCGATGGCGTCCGGCATATCACAGGACCAGGGCGATCTTCGTAATGTGCAGGAGAGGATGTACGAATTTTTTCTGCGGGTCAGGGATAACGGTCCCCTCTACACTGACCACCTGATTGATAAAATATGACATCTGAGGGATGTCCTTCAGGTAAAAGGCGGTCTTATCGTCAATGACGATCTTATAATGCACATCCTCCTGCGGAGGCTGGGCCAATGTCTGCAGGGCGCCTTGCAGGGTCACGTGCTCAATGACAGTCTTTTTAGTAACGATCCGGACAACGGACTGGGACACGGGCTGGGCCACAGACCGGGCCGCGGGCTCAGCGCCAGGTTGCAGATCTGCGATCAACAGGGAAGCCGGCACCTCCCCTGAAACTTGCTTCAAGAAATCCTGATGGATCCAGGCCGCTGTACCTGCCACAGGTGAGATCTCAGACCAGCCGTTCGTTTGGCTTACGACCTTGACCAAGATCCCCTTTTTGATCTCTCCCAAAGTAGCTGCGTTACTGGACGGTCTGGCCCGGACATTGACATTGTCCCCTGTAACAGCCGCGATCATCAAAGAGCCCTCCGTCATTTTCACGTAGTCGGAACGGACATATTCTTTTGTCGTCGGCATCGGCTGTACCTTGTACCACTCATAACGATGCCCCAGGACCACCACCTTGGTATCCTTGGTCAGCTTATCGACCTTTTCAAAATTGGTATTGGGGCCCGCGCGAACATTGACGGACTCTTTAGAAACTTCTGCCAGGAAAGGAAAATGCTCATCAGCAAATCCCGGTGTCATAAAAACTAATACCAGGAATGCTGATGAGCAAAAGATGAATTTTTTCGTCATTATTTCTTGGCGGCGCCTGCGGCCGGTTTGGCAGCCTCTGCAGGCTTGGCAGCAGCACCAGCAGCAGCGGGAGCGCCTGCGGTGGTTTCTTCGGCCTTGATCTTCTTCTTAGCCTTGATGCGAACGACCTTTGTCTTAGGCAAACCAATGACCTGTGTCTCGTCCTTCCAAAGGCCTTTTTTCATCAGCTCTTTGATGCGCTCAATGCGCGTTTGCACAGACCTTTGGGTGCTGGAGGCCCTATCGATCTTCAGGGATGAATGCAATGACATCAAAATCTCCTTATCTGACTTGAACGGTACTGGCCTGGCAATTTCTTTGAAAACGCCGATGCGCTTTCCTTATTCTTAAAATTACCGACGCACAACATCCAGTATTGACCGCTTTTGATTAAAAAACTTTGAAAACCCTCTTTTTTCAGAAGAAGAGCATCTGACCGCGCGAATTCCTGGTTGCTGTAGGTGGCTGCCTGCAGCGTAAAACGGGTCCCTGTGCCAAGCCAAAAACTGCGGCTGGCGGCAGGCCTTTGCTCCACGACGGCCGCAGCCAACGGCGCGGCTTTCACAACTGCAGGTGCCATGGTACGCGCACCCACATTCCAGGCCGCGGAGACCCGTTCATCCAGGGATTGGGCCGCGATATGCTTGCCCTTCTCCACTCCCAGGGAGAACGAAAAAAGCGCAACCATTATACCCAATATGGTGAAAATGACAAGACTTTCTACCGAGAGGGTCAGGTTGGCTAAAAGGAACTTGGGTTTGTTGATATCTTCAAGGGTGGCTGAA
>CAZFON010000047.1:0-9644 GCA_964520185.1 uncultured Planctomycetales bacterium
CGTATTCATCTCCACTTCGCCATGATGGCTTTCAACGGCATAAGCCACTTCTTCAGACTCACCATATTTACGCGCCAGGCGTGCGCCCACAATGGCGTGGGTGCCTTCTTCAACGTCGGAAGAAACCACCTTGCCGATATCATGAAGCAACCCGGCCCGCTTGGCGATCTTGACATCAATACCGATCTGATGAGCCATGATACCCATGAGTTTGGCCACTTCAATGGAGTGGTTCAATCCGTTTTGGCCAAAGGATGTCCTGTAACGTAAACGCCCCACTAATTTGATAAGCTCAGGGTGCATGCCATGGATGCCGAGCTCTATGGCCGCTGCTTCGCCGTCTTCCTTGATCTTTTTCTCAAGCTCTGTCTTGGCCTTCTCCACGACTTCCTCAATGCGGCCGGGATGGATCCGACCGTCGACAATAAGTTGTTCCAGGGCCATGCGTGCAACCTCGCGCCGTGCCATGTCAAAACCTGAGATGGTCACGGCTTCAGGGGTGTCATCGATAATGATGTCCACACCGGTAGCCTGCTCCAAGGTGCGGATATTGCGGCCTTCACGGCCGATGATGCGGCCTTTCATTTCATCGGAAGGCAAGGGCACCACGGAGATCGTGGTTTCAGCCGTATGGTCTGAAGCGCAGCGCTGGATGGCGGTGCTGATAATTTCCCGCGCTTTTTTCTCGGCTGTTTCCTTGATCTCTTCGTTCATGTGACGCAGGCGTACCGCCTTTTCATTAAGTAATTCTTCTTCCAGACGGCGCAAAAGGATCTGCTTAGCGTCCTCAGGGGACAGATTGGCGATGGTGTATAAACGTTCCTTTTCCTGGGCCAGGACCCTGGTGAGCTCCTCGTCCTTTTGTTTGACGTTGGCTTCATTCTTGATCAAGGTCTCCAACCGGCTGTTAAGGTCTTTTTCCTTCTTTTCTAACAGATCGACCCGTTTATCCAGATTTTCCTCACGCTGTAAAACGCGTTTCTCCATACTGCTTAACTCTTCGCGGCGCTCCTTGGTCTCTTTCTCGAAATCCTGGCGCATCTTCAACAGCAGGTCTTTGGCTTGCAGCTCCGCTTCCTTACGGATGGTTTCTGCTTCGCGTTTGGCCAATTCCCTGATCTCTCCGGCATCTTTATTGGCTTGGTCCGAACGCTTACGGCCCAGCAAGCGGTTAAGAAAGTAACCGATAATGATACAAACGATCCCGCCTAATACATAATATAAAGCCTGGCCCAATGCATTGCTTTCCATGGCAACCTTTCCTATAAAAAGGTGACAGGTACATTTATTAGGTACTGATTTCTCAATTAGAAACTGTACCTGTCAGCTTTATTATGAAAATAAATTTTAAATTTACCCTGCGATGACTTCTTGAAGGCGCATATCATGCGCCTCGATGGGGAGGCTTTCGGTAAGTTGAAAATCGAAGGCAAGGCCGACAGTGGCCGCCGTCTTAGGAAGCGTGCTTAAGAACCGGTCATAATAACCCGCACCGCGGCCCAAACGATGATGCTGTTTGTCAAAAGCCAGGCCAGGGACGATCACCGCATCGATCTCCTCCAAGGCCAATGCCTTGCTGGGATCAAATGGTTCGGTAATGCCGTATGCTCCGATATGCACATCTTTCATAGACGAAATTAACGTAGGAATCAATTTCCTTTGATTTTTTTCAACAATGGGCAAACTAACCCTTTTTCCCGAAACAATTGCCTCTTCGATCATCGCCAGGGTATCCACCTCACCCGGCATGGATGCATAAAACAGAATGCTTTGCGCTTTCCGGATAGCCGGCAATTGCCATAATAGCCCTGCAATAAGCCGGCTTTTGCGCAAACATTCCTTACTACTCTGCTCTTTAAGGAGCTGTAAATAATGCCTTCTTAAAGAGCCTTTATCTTTCATTTGCGCCGTATATTATCATTTTTTCTTTAATTTGTCCATTCTCTCTTTGATCTTAGCTTCGTAGCCTTGGGCAGAAGGCTCATAATACACCGCCTCATGGGGCATATATTCTTGTTGGACATAATGTTGCGGAAAATCATGTGCGTATTTATACCCTTTGCCGTGACCCAACTTTTGCGCACCCTTATAATGAGCGTCCCTAAGATGCTCTGGCACTCCCTGGGCGCGCTTTTCTTTAACATCAGCCAGGGCGCGGTCGATGCCTAAATACGCAGCATTGGACTTTGGTGCGCAAGCCACATAAACGGCGGCTTGGGCCAGGATAATGCGTGCTTCCGGCAAGCCGATGAATTCCGTGGCTTGGGCTGCGGCATTGGCCAGGATCAGGGCTTGAGGATCAGCATTACCCACATCTTCCGCAGCGCAAATCACGATGCGACGGGCTATAAACCTCGGGTCTTCTCCGGCATAGATCATCTTGGCCATCCAATAGAGGGTGGCATCCGCATCTGAGCCGCGCATGGATTTGATGAAAGCTGAGGCTGTATCATAATGGGCATCGCCATCTGCATCGTAATTCACCCGCTTTTTCTGGATGGACTCTTCTGCGACAGCCAGGGTTATATGGACCTTTCCGTCGCTATCTTTGGGTGTTGTTAAAACCGCCACCTCTAGAGCGTTAAGCGCCCTGCGGGCGTCCCCATCGCTGATCGTGGACAAGAATTCCAATGCTTCAGTACCGGCCACGATCGGCAGAGCGCCTAATCCCCTGTCTTTATCAGCAAGGGCACGTTGCATTAACGCCATCAAGTCTTGCGCAGACAAAGGTTGGAGTTCAAAAATCAATGAACGCGACAACAATGGAGAGACCAGCGCGAAAAAAGGATTAAAAACAGTGGCTCCGACCAAAACGATATTACCCTCTTCGATGTCCGGCATCAGCACATCTTGCTGGGCTTTGTTGAAACGATGGATTTCATCGATGAAAAGGATGGTCTTACGGCCTGAGGATGCCCTCCGGTTCTGGGCTGCAGCAATGATCTTACGCATTTCATCGACGTTGGAAGATACGGCATTGATCCTCTCAAAATGGGATTCGGTCTTGTGGGCAATGCATAAAGCCAGGGTGGTTTTACCGGATCCCGGAGGACCATAAAGAATGAGCGAGGATATTTTGTCAGCCTCTACGGCGCGGCTTAAAAGCTTACCTTCTCCTAAAATGTGCCTTTGGCCTACATACTCTTCCAGGGATCGCGGCCGCATGCGGGCGCTTAAAGGGGAATCCAAGGGAATGATCTTTTCATCTGGGGAAAATAAATTCGTGGCCATAAAAAAACCCCGCCTCTGCCGGTGGACCTGGTGTAAGTGAGAACCATCTTTCTCAAGTGGGTGCCAGTGTGAGGCCGCCTGAGGCGCGCCCAGATGACCGGCTCCCGGTGTATTGTTTTGTGGTTCAATACATCCTAGATCCTGTCGCACAGCGCAGGGTAATTGTAATTATATCACTAAAAAAGGTGACAGGTATAAAAAAGGTGACAGGTACAATTTTGGCTAAACGGCCTTAAAACAAAATTGTACCTGTCACCTTTTTTATGTCACTTTTTTTAACGACGGATAGCGCCTAAATCGCGGGAGAGCGCCTGGAGAATGCGCTCGTGGACGGTGGAAACCTCATCCTCCCGTAAGGTCCGGGCATTGGACTGATACTGACATGAAAAAACTAGCCCCTTGCAGCCGGGCTGGATCTTATCACCTAAATACTGCTCGATAAATTGTACTGATCTTAAGATGTCCCCTCCCTGCTGCCTGCAAATATCCTCAATTTTCTTGTAGGGAACATCCTTGCCCACAGCCATGGACACGTCCCTGACAATGGCCGGAAATTCCGAGATCGGCTGATATTTTTTCGCCTTGGCGGGCACGGCCCATAATGGCTCCAGATAAACGGCTGCAAAATAAATGTCCTGGTTTTTGATGTCCCAATTGTCCAAGACCTTCCGGTTGACCTTGCCCACAATTCCGGCAAATTCCCCTTTGATCTTAATAAATGCCGCGCACGAAGCCTCAAAGGCCGGCATATGGACCTCTTCATAGGTTACAGTCGTAGCCGTGGCCTGGAAAATGCGATCCAGCAAACCTTTTAAATCAAAAATTTCAACCGTGTCTTTTTTAGATAAACGCCAATCCATGTTTCGCCTGCCGGTCAATAAAACCCCTACGGATTCACGTTCCTTATTTTGAGTATATGTTTTGGCAATCTCAAAAAGACGCAAATTTTTCTGCCCGCGATTAAAATTGGTCAGGACCACCTGCAAAAAGGACGGCAGCAGCACCGGTCTCATCAATTCCTGGTCCTGGCTTAAAGGATTAGCGATCTTTATTCCCGGCATGTCCGTAATATTACATTTGATCAATGCCTTGGCATTGATCATCGAAAGGGTGACGATCTCATCAAGCCCTGCGGCGGTCAAAGACCTGCGGATTTGGTCCTTGATTTGCCGCGGCCTTTTGTCCACAGGGATGTTGATGGTGTTGATCCTTGGTAATCGGGAGGGCAGGCGGTCAAATCCTACCATGCGGGCGATCTCTTCGATCACGTCCACATCATGGTGGATATCCATGCGGTTGACCGGAGGTGTTGCCTCCAACGCCCCTGCTTTTGTCGTTACTTTAAAACCCAGCCTCGAAAGCCATCCTTTAATTTTAGGCGTCGGGATGCTCGCGCCCAGCAAGGATTCTATATCTGAAATTTTTACCTTTACCTTGGTAGTGCTACGTTGAGGCTTTGAGAAAATCTCTGCCCTTCCCGCTAACTGTCCGTTGGTTAAATTCAGCAATAATTCCGTGGCGCGGTCTGCGCCGGTTAAGACCCCCTCAACGTTCACGTTGCGCTCGAAACGATAAGAAGAATCGCTGCGAAGCCCCAGGCCGCGTGATGCCCGACGGACAAGGCCCATGTCAAAATGCGCCGCCTCCAGCAAAATATTTTTGGTCTCTGAGGTGATCTGGGTGTCCATGCCTCCCATGATGCCGGCAATGGCCACCGGCTTCTTTTCATCCGCGATCACTAAAATGGACGGGTCTAGTTTTCGCTCAACGCCGTCGAGCGTTACAATGCTCTCCCCCGCCCTGGCCCGGCGCACGATGATCCTGCCGCCGGCTAACTTATCATGATCAAAGGTATGCAGGGGCTGGCCCGTCTCCATCAATACAAAATTAGTGATATCAACCGCATTATTGATGGCATTGATCCCCATGGACATCAGGCGCTGTTTCATGGTTTGAGGAGCGTCCTTGATTTGGACATCACGGATCAAGGTGCCGATATAGCGGCTGCAGTCTTTTTTATTTTCAATTTGAATGAGGCTCTTTAAAGGAGACGCTTTGTACCTTCTGGTCTTGGGGGTTTTAACGGCCTTCCCTGTGATAGCGCCTATTTCCCTGGCCAAACCTAAAATGCTTAAAGCGTCGGGACGGTTGGGCGTGATCTCGATCTCA
Organism: uncultured Planctomycetales bacterium; assembly: GCA_964520185.1. Lineage (GTDB taxonomy): Bacteria > Omnitrophota > Gorgyraeia > Zapsychrales > Fredricksoniimonadaceae > JABDGZ01. Next base: position 5,401 of record CAZFON010000047.1, read on the forward strand.
AAAACCGTATCCCCGCCGACAGACTCAACGGACTCGACCTCAAGGCCTGCCATGGTCAGGCGCTCAATAAGGGCATCTGTTGACAATTTGGGGTCAATATAATCTTTTAACCAGTTCAGAGGAAGTTTCATAAACTTAAAATTGTTTCAAAAACCGAACATCATTCTCATAAAAAAGGCGGATGTCATTAATACCGTATTTAAGCATGGCCATGCGCTCCACCCCCATGCCGAAAGCCAGTCCTTTGTATTTTCCTTCTGGGTAGCCTGCGGTTTTGAAGACCTTGGGATTGACCATGCCGCAGCCTAAGATCTCCAGCCATTTTTTGCGCTGGATCCCTAAGATCTCGGCATTGATATCCACTTCCGCGGAAGGTTCGGTAAAGGGAAAAAAATGCGGACGAAAACGCATCTTGACCTGGGGGCCGAAAAACCGTCGGCAGAATTCCGTCAACAATCCTTTAAGCTCGCTGAATGACACTTTTTCATCCACCAAGAGTCCTTCCACCTGATGGAACATAAACGAATGGCTTGCATCCACGGCATCAGGGCGGTACACGCGGCCAGGCACGATCACGGCCAAGGGCGGCTTGTGCTGTTTCATGATCCTTACCTGGCCTGGGGAGGTATGGCTGCGCAATAAAAGCTTCCTGCCTTTAGCCGACGGATCATCCGCTTCCAAATAAAAGGTGTCAAAAGCGTCCCTGGAAGGATGGTCAATGGGAATGTTTAATCCGGTGAAATTATGGAATTCTGTTTCAATTTCAGGGGTTTCGATGGCAACAAAACCCATCTGCTCAAATACCGTAATGATCTCTTGCATGGTCTGGGTCAAAAGATGGGTATGCCCCAGATCTTCCAGCGTCCCGGGAAGAGAAAAATCTTCGCGTTCTTCATGGATCTTGGCAGAAATTATTTCTGCGCCTTTTGCGGCGATCAGTTCTTCAACAAGCTTTCTTAGATCATTGGCACCCTTGCCGATGGCGGCTTTATCAGCGGATGCTGCCTGGCCCAGGGAGGCAAAAACAGCAGCAACCAGGCCTTTTTTACCTAAATATTTAAGGCGAAAAGCTTCCAGGTCCTGCGGGCTGCCGATGGCCTTGGCCTCGCTGCTGGCTTGATGGGAGATGTCCTGAAAATTCCAATCCATTTTTTTCACCAAAAGAAAAACGAAAAAGGTGACAGGTACAATTTTGTTTTTAGGCCGTTTAGCCAAAAATTGTACCTGTCACCTTTTTAGCTATTAGGCCTTTTTGGCTACCGCTTTTTTAGTAGCAGCCTTTGGTTTTGCTGCTCTGGCTTGCTCAATGACTTTATTAAAAACTTCCGGCTGTGTGGCGGCCAGGTCTGCCAGGACCTTACGGTCCAGCTTGATGTTGGCATTTTTAAGAGCGTTAACAAATCGGCTGTAGGTGATCCCTGATTCCCGGCAAGCGGCGTTCAGGCGGACGATCCACACGCTGCGATATTCACTCTTTTTCTTCTTGCGGTCAAAATAAGCATATTGACGCGAAGCGATCAACGACTTGATGGCCTCTTTATAGCGTTTGCTGCGGTCACCCCACTGGCCCTTGGCCTCTTTTAGAACGCGCTTCTTGCGCTTATGCGAATAAACATTTGTTTTAATTCGTACCATACGGCAACACCTTTCTTATACGCTTGGCGTCCGTCGCTGATACGTATCCGCTGTGGCGCAACTGGCGTTTATGTTTTCGTGTTTTCTTGCCCAAAATATGTTGGCGTCCGGCATTGCGTTTCTTTAACAGGCCGCTCTTGGTCATGCGCAGGCGCTTGACCGCCGCTTTTTTAGTTTTTAACTTCCCTTTTTTTGCCATACTTTTCACACCTTTCAACTTCCTTTAAGATTCTTTAGTTAAGCATCACTTGTCTGACTTGGGACAAAGCACCATGGAAACCACCCTGCCCTCAGCCACCGGCGTCTTCTCGACCGTCGCATAAGCAGAAGTGGCTGCCACCACTTTTTCCAATACGGCTTTCCACTGTTCCCTAAAACTCATTTCCCTGCCCGAAAAGATCATGTTGATCTTGACCTTGTCTTTCTTGCTTAAAAAGGCGACCGCCTGGCGCATCTTGATGCTCAGATCGTGGTCATCGATGTGCGGCTTGATGCGGATCTGCTTCAGGTGCGTCACATGCTGATTCTTTTTGACCTTACGCTCTTTTTTCTGCTGGTCGTATTTATATTTGCTGAAATCTATGATCCTGCATACCGGCGGATTTGCGGTAGGGGCCACCTCGATCAAATCAAGCCCGTATTCACCCGCCAACTCCAAAGCCCTGTTGATATTCACCACCCCTAATTGTTCGAAATTAGGGCCGATCACCCTGATTTCCTTGGAACGAATTTGATTGTTGATCCGTATGTTTTTTAAAATAGTGACCCCTCCCAATTTAAACCATTGATATAAAGAGCGTTCTATTATCTCTAAATTCTATTTCTTGTCAATAATCTGCTGTTTGAGGCGGCTTTTCAGGGCCTCAACATCCATGCTGCCCAGATCATCCCCTTTTTGCAAGCGCACCGACACCTGAGCGTTCGTAACTTCCTTGTCTCCAATAATGACCTGATAGGGAATCTTCTTAACTGAGGATTCCCTTATCCTTTTGGACAAAGATTCGTTGCGATCATCGACGATAACTCTGATATCTGCCTGTTGCAAGGCTTCCTTGACCTGGCAGGCATAGGACTGATGCTCGCCTTTGATGGGAATGATCGTCACTTGATTGGGTGCCAGCCATAATGGGAAATTTCCTGCATAATGCTCGATCAAGGTCCCTATGAACCTTTCCAGGCTTCCTAGAATGGCCCTGTGCAGCATGACCAACGGCGCCTGGGCCCCTGTTTCATCCACGTAATTAAGCCCGAAGCGTTCCGGCAAAAGAAAGTCGCACTGGATCGTGCCGCACTGCCATTGACGGCCGATGGCGTCTTTTAATTTAATGTCTATCTTGGGACCGTAAAAAGCGCCGTCGCCTTCATTGATCTCGTATTTCAATCCCTTGGCTTCCAGCGCCTCTTTCAAGGCGGCCGTTGCCTTGTCCCAATTAGCGACGGAGCCCATGAACTTTTCGGGTCTCGTGGAAAGCTCGATATGCAGATCATGAAAACCAAAATCATTCATCGTCTCAAAAACAAAATTAAGGACCGCGATGACCTCATCCTTGATCTGCTGCGGCCGCAGGAAAATATGCGCATCGTCCTGGGTAAAGCCACGCACGCGCAAAAGTCCATGCAGCACCCCGGCCTTTTCCTGTCGGTAAACGGTACCTAACTCAAAATAACGGATAGGAAGGTCGCGATAGGAACGCATCTGGGATTTATAAATAAGGATGTGCCCCGGACAATTCATGGGCTTGACCGCATAATCCTCGTCGTCAACTTTAAAATAATACATGTTCTCACGGTAATTCTCGGCATGTCCGGAAATATCCCAAAGCTTTCCTTTTAAAATGTTCGGCGTCACGACCAATTGATAACCGCGCTTTAAGTGCTGGGAACGCATATAATCTTCGATGACCTTGCGCAGCATGGCACCGTTGGGATGATAGAAAACCAGTCCTGCCCCTGCGGTTTCATGGTAAATATGGAAAAGATCGAGCTGTGTCGCGATCTTGCGGTGGTCGCGCTTCTCAGCCTCCTGCAGCATCTTTAAATAGTCATCCAGTTCTTTTTGCGAAAAAAACGCTGTGCCGTAAATGCGCTGAAGCATGGGCTTTGTTTCGTCCCCGCGCCAATACGCGCCTGCGACGCTAAGCAATTTAAAAGCTTTGATCTGGCCTGTGGAGGCCACGTGCGGTCCTTTGCATAGGTCGGCAAACTCATCACCTGTTTTATAAATAGATACTTCCTGGTCAGCGATCCCATCGATCAATTCGATCTTATACGTTTCATGATGTGCGCCAAAATACTTCTTGGCTTCATCACGATGCATGAAAGATTGGGTCAGGGGCAGGTCCCTGTTGACGATGCGATGCATGCCCTTTTCTATCTTTCGCAGATCTTCGTCGGAGAATGGCTCTTTCTTGTCGAAATCATAATAAAATCCATTATCAATGGCCGGCCCAATGGTGACCTTGGCTTCCGGCCATATCTCCTGCACCGCTTGCGCCATCACATGCGCGCAGGTGTGCCTTAACTTATCAATATCTCTGGTGTATTCCATAAAAGTTGGTGGACCCGACAAGACTCGAACTTGTGACCTTTTCCATGTCAAGGAAACGCTC
>CAZFON010000048.1:0-9362 GCA_964520185.1 uncultured Planctomycetales bacterium
TTAATGAAGCAGTATGTCGTTGGTGTGGATGTCGGCGGCACCAATATCAAATTGGGCATCGTGGGCCCTTCCGGAAGGATCATTTCCAAGAACAGTTTCCCCACCAAGCCTTTTTCTTCGAGCAGGTCTAAGCTCATCGTCGCATTGAGCCGCGCCATTGAAGGGGTCATCGCCGATGCCGGTTTAAGCAAGGGACAGGTCAGGGGTGTCGGCATTGGCCTGCCGGGGCTGATTGATTATGAAAAGGGGATCGTCAAGTTCCTGCCCAATATCCCGGGCTGGCGCAACGTGCATTTAAAATCCATCCTTCAGAAAAAGATCCATCTCCCTGTTTTCGTTGACAATGATGTCAAGATCATCACCCTGGCAGAGTCCAAATTCGGCGCAGGCAAAGGGGTCAAGAACCTGCTTTGCATGACCCTGGGCACCGGTGTTGGGGCTGGCTTGATCCTGAACGGCAGTCTCTACCGGGGAGAAGATAATGCCGCAGGCGAGTTGGGACACATGCCGCTTAACGAGCATGGCCACAAGTGCAATTGCGGCGGCTTTGGCTGTTATGAAACCTACGTGGGTAACCGGCCTTTGTTCGCCCTGGCCTCACGCATGTTGGGGAAACCCGGCATGACCACCCTGGACATGTATGCCCTCGCCCAAAAGGGCAATAAAAAAGCTTTGCTTTTCTGGAAGAAGGCCGCCTTGCATATCGGCAACGGGTTGGTGGGCATCGTTAATTTATTGAATCCGCGGCTCATCATCATCGGCGGAGGGGTTTCTCACAACGAGAAATTCCTATTCAAGACGATCAGTGAAACGATCGTCTCAAGGGCCATGAGCGTGCAGGGTGCGGCCTTTAAGATCAAACGCGCTAAATTCAAAGATGATGCGGGCATTATCGGGGCCTATGTCTTGGTGACGAATGCACAAAAATAAATCTTTCCTTTTCGGGACCATCGCCGGCTTTCTAGCTGCCGGCTTATTATTGGCCGGTGAGGCACAAGCCAACCTGCTTGCGATCCCGAACCTTAAAGGGCAATTTAAAAAAGAGAGCCTTAAGAACACTTCCCAGGTCACCATGCAGGCTGACCAGGTCACTTATTCCGCGGCCGATAATAAGGCCCATGCAAAGGGTAACGTGGTGCTCACAACCGCGGACCAGCGCCTGACCTGTGATCAGATGCAATTGGACCGTACGACACAGGAGGTCGAAGCTCAAGGTAACGTCTATTTGGACATGCCGCAGGAACAGGTGCTTGCCGACGGCCTGACTTATAATTTCGAAGACAGTACCGGCGAGTTCCGTCAGGCCAGCATGTACCTTGATCCCTATAAGATCACGGGCCAGAAATTGGACAAGCTTTCCGAAGATCACATGGCCGTTGAGGAAGGATATTTGACCACCTGCGATCTGGACCAGCCGCATTACAGGGTCCAGGCCAAACGCATGGATGTTTATGTCAAGGACAAGGCTGTCCTTCGAAAGATGAAAATCTTTATAGGCAACCTGCCGGTGATGTATATGCCGTATTACGTGCAGGACCTTAAAAACAAGCCGATGTGGACCATCATACCCGGCGAGAACAAGGCCTTTGGCTACTTTTTACTGACCTCCCTGCGATTCAGGGTGGGAGAACATCTGAAGCTGACCGTGCATGAGGACCTGCGCGAGCGCGCGGGTTTCGGCGAGGGCCTTGATGTCAAGTACGATACGCCCAATTTCGGCCAGGGGATGGTGAGCGGCTATTACGCCACGGAGAACCTGATCGCCAGCCACCATTTATTTGATCTATACAGGCATGGGGTGAAGAGAGGTCCCACCAATCACCATACGCTTTACCGCGTTGTCTGGAGGCACCATTGGCGGGTCGACAAGGACACCGACGTGGTCCTGCAGTATTACCGGCTCCATGATTATGATATCAAGGACAATTATTTCTTGAAGAATTATTTCAGGCGCGATTACATGCAAAATGCGCAGAATTCCAACTATGATACGTACTTCGTATTGACCCACGTGATGCCTCATGGCACGTTCACCTTCAACGTCGATACCAGCCGCGAGAACCGCGCCATGCGGGGGGTGGAGCGCATCCCGGAACTGCAGTATGTTCTTAACAACACCCAGATCGGCAAAACAGGCTTTTATGTCAAAAGCACGGATACTTATTCGAATTTGTCCTGGCAGAATTATCCCAAGACATTTAATTATAAGACACAGCGCTTTGATTCGAACAATGACATCTCACATCCATTCAAGGTGGGGTTCATTTCGTTCAACCCGCATGCGGGGGGAGAAGAAACCTATTACAGCCGTACCGCGGTGGGGGGGTATGATAATATCGTCCGCGGCATTTTCAGGACCAGCCTGGACATGAGCACTAAATTTTATAAGGTTTTCGATGTGGACACGAATTTTGCCGGAATGGATATCCATGGTTTGCGCCATGTCATCACCCCGACCATCACGTATTTTTATCAGGCCCGGCCTACCGTTCCTACGGCTAAACTTAACCAGTTCGACGCCATTGATAATATGTATGAGATCCATCAATTGCAAATGGGATTGGAAAATAAATTGCAGACCAAGCGCAACGGCCAGATCGTGGACCTCTTAAGGTTCTTGATCCAAACCAATTACGGCCTGAAAGGGACGACCGAAGGCCCGCCGGCAGCGACCACCGGCCTGGGCGCGACCGGCAGGGAAGGGTTTAACCCCGTTGATTTCACGCTGGACTTCAATCCTACCAATTGGCTTGCATTTCACGATGACAGTGAATATGATTTTGATTTTGGTGAAAGTCATTGGGTTTCACATAATTTCGATGTCGAGGTCCACGACCAGGACAAGTGGGCTGTTTCGCTGGGGAACCGCTATACCCGCTATCAAGGCGATCAGGTGACCTCGGAATTCGATATGGCCCTTACACCCAAGTGGAAATTCAAGGTGTATAACACCTATCCTTTGGTCAAGGCCACCAACGGGAACACCACCTCTGCCCGTGAAAATGAGTTTGTCCTGACGCGTGACCTGCATGAATGGGAAATGGACCTGACCATTGATCAGCAACAAGGGCAGGGTTCGACGTTTTATATTGTTTTCCGGCTGAAAGCCATGCCGGGGATGAAGTTCAACTTGGTACAGTCTGCCTTCCAGGCTTCCAAACCTGGCGCGCAACCTGGTTCATCGGGGATGTAGGTTAATTTTAAATTAGGAGATCGCATGAAAATTGCCATGATAGGTTCAGGATATGTGGGATTGGTGACCGGGGTTTGCCTCGCAGAGATCGGCCACCAGGTGATCTGTGTGGACAACAATCTGGAGAAGATCAAAACTTTGAAAAAAGGCCGTATGCCGATCTATGAGCCGGGCCTGCTGGAACTGATGAAGGCCAATGTGGCCAAAAAGAAACTTTCGTTCACCAGTTCCATCGGGGAGGCCACAAAAAAATCGCAGGTGATCTTCCTGGCTGTGCCCACCCCTTCTAAGCCCAACGGTGATGCGGACCTGACCTATGTGGAAAATGTGGCGCGCCAGATCGCCCAGCACATGGATTCCTATAAGCTCATCGTTGAGAAATCAACCGTACCGGCGGAAACAGGCAAGCGGATCAGGAGGACCGTCCATTTGAACCTGGCCAAGAAGTACAGGAAAGGTAACAAAATATTGCTGGATTTCGATGTGGCTTCCAACCCCGAATTCCTGAAGGAAGGCTCCGCAGTGCATGATTTCATGAACCCTGACCGCATCGTGATCGGGGTGGAGTCCGGCAAAGCCGAGCAGTTGCTCCGGGGAATTTATAAACCCCTTAAGACCAAGATCCTGGTGACCAACATCGCCTCTGCGGAGATGATCAAGCATGCCTCCAATTCGTTTTTGGCGACCAAGATCTCTTTTATCAATGCGGTGGCCCAGGTCTGCGACCGGGTAGGCGCGGACGTGCTCAAGGTGGCTGAGGGCATGGGATTGGACAAGCGCATCGGCCGCCAATTCTTGGATGCCGGGGTGGGCTACGGCGGCAGCTGTTTTCCTAAAGACGTGGACGCGTTTATCCGCACGGCTGAGCGCAGCGGCTATGAATTTTCTCTGTTGAAAGATGTCAGGAACATCAACGGCCTGCAGGGCCAATGGTTCGTGCAGCTGGTAGAGGAAAAATTATGGAATATCAAGGACAAGACCATCGGTATATGGGGCCTGGCTTTCAAGCCTAATACCGACGATATTAGAAATGCCGCGTCCCTGGACATCATCCGGCTTCTACAGGCCGAAGGCGCCAAGATCCGGGTTTTTGATCCCAAGTCCATGGAGAATGCCAAGAAGGTCCTTCGGGACGTGACTTTTTGCAACAATGCGTACGCGGTGGCCGAGGGCTGTGATTGCCTGTTGCTCTTGACCGAATGGGCGGAATTCAAGGAAATCGATTATTTACAGATCCGTGATGCCATGGCCCAGACCGTGATCTTCGACGGCCGGAATTTCCTGGATGGAACGCATTTGCGGGAGCTGGGGTTTGAATATTTCGGTATCGGCAGGGGCAAGGCGTTATAATAATCAGGGTTTGGAAAGGGTAAAGATGTCTAAAAAAACAGTTTTGGTGTCCGGTGGTGCCGGATTTTTGGGAAGCCATTTGTGCGATTGGTTTTTAGGGCATGGCTTTAAAGTGATCGCCGTGGATAATTTGCTTACCGGAGATCTGCGTAACGTGGCCCACTTGAAGGGCAACAAGGATTTTAAACTGCTCAGGCAGGATGTTTCAAAGCCATTCAAGGTTGCCGGAAGCGTCCATTTCGTCTGCCACTTCGCTTCGCCGGCCTCCCCGGTGGATTATATGGAGCATCCCATCGCCACCTTGATGGTCGGAAGCTACGGCACGCATCATTTGCTGGAGATCGCCAGACTAAAGAAAGCGCGTTTTTTGATGGCTTCCACCTCAGAGGTTTATGGGGACCCGTTGGTGCATCCTCAAAAGGAAAGCTATTGGGGCAATGTCAACCCTAACGGCCCTCGCAGCATTTATGATGAAGCCAAGCGTTATGCCGAGGCCGCCACGTTCGCTTACAAGCGCAAATATAAGATGGATGTCAAGGTGGTGAGGATCTTTAATACCTATGGGCCGCGCATGCAGATCAAGGACGGACGGGTGGTGCCCAATTTTATAGACCAGATCTTACACCATCGTCCCCTGACAGTCTATGGCGACGGCCGTCAGACGCGCTCTTTTTGTTACGTCGATGATCTGGTAGACGGGATCACCAGTCTGCTATTATCAAAAATGGCCGGGCCGGTTAATATCGGCAATCCGAAAGAATTCACGATCATGGAGTTTGCCCGCCTCATGAAGCAGAAATTCGACCCTAAAGCTAAAATCATCTACCGGCCCCTGCCCCAGGATGATCCTAAGCAGCGGCGGCCGGACATAACCCTGGCCCGAAAGAAATTGGGATGGGAGCCCAAGATCACCCTGGAAGTGGGCATTGAACGTACCATGGACTGGTTTATTAAAAATCGATGATCACTAAGGACGAACTTATAGCTTTTGAGAAGGAGATCGCGGACGTCTTTGCTACCGGCGTTATCCGTGCGCCGGTGCATTTGCGCGCAGGCCGTGAAGAGGACCTGATCCGGATCTTTAAGGAAGAGGGCATCGGGGATGATGATTATGTCTTTGGTTTCTGGGACTCACATGAGCTGGCCCTTTTAAAAGGCGTGCCCCGCGAGGAATTAAAGCAGGCCATCCTTGATGGCAAAAGCATATCCTTATGTTTTCCAAAATATAAATTGCTCTGTTCGGGGATCGTGGGAAGCCTGATGGGAGTGGCCTCAGGGGTGGCCTGGTCCCTGAAACATCAGGGAGGGCCGGGGCGCGTGTTTTTATTCTGCGGGGAAATGTCGTCGGAGACGGGCATTTTCCATGAGGCCGTTAAATATGTTTATAATTTTGATCTGCCGGCGAAGTTCATCGTTTGTGATAACGGGGTGAGTGTCATGACCGATACCCGCGCCACGTGGGGGGCTCCCGAGGCCTGGTTCACGGGCACTAAATACGAAAGCAAGATCATTTATTTTAAATACACCAATGGCTATCCGCATTCCGGCCTTGGGAAATTAATCAAATTTTGAGATGACCACGACAAACACCTTAAAATATTTTGATGAGCTAAAGAGAACCATGGAATGGCTTGCCCAGCAGCCTAAGGTGATGTTCGTGGGCCAGACCGTGGCAGGACCCGGGACCTTTATGTTCCAAACCCTCAGGGATTGTCCCAAAGAACGCTGCCTGGAGATGCCCATCAATGAAAGCTTCCAGATGCAGTTTACCATTGGGCTCGCCCTGACAGGGACCATCCCGGTTTCCGTATACCCGCGCCAGAATTTTCTTTTGCTTGCTACCGGGGACATGGTCAATGTGCTCGATAAGATCCCTCTGATCTCCGGCGGGAAATGGCCTTTGAAGATGATCATCCGCGTTGCCACCGGGCCTGATGCGCCGGTGCATCCGGGCCATCAGCATATCGGCAACTATGCAAAGGCCTTCCGTGAATTGTTTCACTGGATCGATGTGGTTGAATTAAACCGTGCCGAAGATATTTTCCCGGCCTACACCCATGCCCTGGCCCGCACCGATGGCAAATCGACGCTGATCATCGAGCATGGGAATTTTTATAACGAGGAATATTATGCCAAGGGCATGATCAGTTCCCAGACTTCACACGAGGGCAAAAAATCATGAAGGTCACTCTCCTTATCCCGACACTTAATGAGATCGGTGGCATGAAGGCCACCATGCCGCTTATCAAGAAATAATGGTACGATCAGCTGCTGATCGTGGACGGAAATTCCACCGACGGGACCATCGAGTTTTGCAAAGAGCAGGGCTACGAGATCTATATCCAGAAACAAAAGGGCATGCGTTTTGCTTACTCCGAGGTCTGGGACAAGGTCAAAGGGGACGTTGTCGTGACCTTCAGCCCCGATGGGAATTCGATACCGGAGCTTATCCCTGAACTGGTCAAGAAGATGAAGGAAGGCTATGACATGGTCATTGTCTCCCGGTATAAGGACTCCGCCAAAAGCCAGGACGATGATCTGGTCACCGGTTTCGGCAACTGGGTCTTTACCAGCATGATCAGTCTTTGCCATGGGTTCCATTACACCGATGCCATGGTCATTTACCGGGCCTACAAGACAAGCCTGGCCTATGATCTGAATTTAAATGACGAGAAAGCCTACGCTTTTCCCGAGAAGCTTTTTAATACCCGGGTCAGCTGGGAGCCGTTATTGTCCATGCGCGCTGCCCGTAAAAAGCTTAAGATCGCCGAGATCCCGGGGGATGAACCGGAACGGATCTCGGGCAAGCGCAAATTGCAGGTGCTTCCCTGGGGGGCGGTCTTCCTTTACCAGAATTTTCGTGAAATGTTCGTAAAAGATTACCGGTAATTTTTACCATCATGCGCCAAAATTCCAGGATTTTTGTCGTCGGACACAATGACAGCATCGAAAATTCCTTAAAAAAGTATTTTCAGGCGCAGGGCTTTGCCCGTGTCATTTCTAATACCCAGGAGCGCATCAATGTCCTGGACCAGGCGAAGGTCGAGGGATTCTTTAAAAAATTCAAGCCGGAGTATGTTTTTTTAGGTTCCCTGCGCTCAGGCGGTATCGTCGCCAACCAGCAATTCCCGGCGACGTTCATTCACGAGAACATCCAATCCCAGGCCTTTGTCCTTGAGTCGGCCCGACGCTGGAAGACCAGGAAACTGATGTATTTTTCAAGTTCCTGTGTTTATCCGAAGGAAGCCAGGCAGCCCTTAGAAGAAACATCCCTGCTCACAGGCCCGCTTGAGGAAACCAGCGCGCCTTATGCCGTGGCCAAGATAGCCGGTACCAGGATGTGCCAGGCCTACAAGGCCCAATATGGTTTTAATGCCATTGTGGTCGTTCCGGCAACCCTCTACGGCCCGGGCAGCGATACAACTATTGAAAGCGCCCATGTTCTGGGTGCCTTGATCGCGAAATTCCATAACGCCCAAAAAGCTGGAAAGAAGGAAGCGCTGGTTTGGGGTTCAGGCCGTCCGCGGCGGGAATTCTTATACGTGGATGATTTTGTCAGTGCCTGTCTTTTCTTGATGGATAAATATAACGGGGCGGAAGTGATCAATGTCGGCAGTGGCATTGATGTGACCATCAGGCAGTTGGCGGGCATGATCAAAAAGGCGAGTGGATTTAAAGGTAAGATAGTTTTTGATGCCTCAAAACCCGATGGCGTTAAGCGAAAGCTTTTGGACAGCAGCCGTATCCGAAAATTAGGCTGGAAGCCGAAGGTGTCTTTAGAAGAGGGTATTGAGAAAACATATAAATGGTTTATTAGTTAAATATAAGGGCTATGGAAAAAGGTGACCTAAAAAATGTACCTGTCACCTTTTTTCCGAAAGGGAAGATATGAAGATATTAGTGACAGGAGCGGCGGGGTATATCGGTTCAATTTTGGTGCCACGGTTATTGGCCGAGGGGCATGAGGTCATCGCCCTGGATAATTTCATGTACAATCAGTCGTCCCTGCTGGATGTCTGCTACCATGACAAATTGACCATTGTGCGTGGAGATACGCGGGACAAGAGCCTGATGACCAGGCTCATGAAGAACGCCGATGCTATTTTCCCGCTGGCGTGCCTTACCGGCGCTCCGCTGTGCTCTAAAGAGCCCCAAGCTGCCCAGGCGATCTTGCTCGATGCCATCAAGATGATCCTTGAACTTAAGGGCAAGGACCAGAGGATCATCTTCCCGACCACTAACAGCGGTTACGGGGTTGGGGAAAAGGGGAAACATTGCACGGAATCAACGCCTTTAAGACCGATCTCATTGTATGGTAAATTAAAAGTGGAAGCGGAAAATGCCATTCTTGATGCAGGCAACGGCATTACCCTGCGCCTGGCCACGGCCTTCGGGATTTCCCCGCGCATGCGCCTGGACCTGCTGGTCAATGATTTTACCTACCGCGCGGTGTATGACCGGTTTGTGATCCTTTTTGAGGCGCATTTTAACCGTAATTACATCCATGTACGGGACATCTCCAAAGCCTTCTTGCATGCCCTGAATAATTTTGATAAAATGAAAAATCAGGCTTATAACGTGGGCTTAAGCGACGCTAATTTGACCAAATTGCAGTTGTGTCAGGAAATAAAGAAGCTTGTCCCTGATTTCTATTTCGTGGAAGCCACCATCGGCGAGGACCCGGACAAACGCGATTATATCGTCAGCAATGAGAAGATCGAAAGAACGGGGTTCAAACCGGATGTCTCGTTGCCAAAAGGCCTTCAGGAATTGATCAAAGGCTACCAAGTCATTAAACGCAATCAATTTGCCAATATTT
>CAZFON010000049.1:0-9278 GCA_964520185.1 uncultured Planctomycetales bacterium
GTGCTTACAGCCATAAAACTTACATTTTCTTCCTTTGCGAGAAGTGCTTAATTTTATCATATCACCTTCCTTGTGCCTTCCGGCCTTCTGGCGAGATACCTGTTAATATGAATTCCTGTTCTTCTACGGGCGTACTGCTCAAGGCTTCAAAAATAGTCTTAAACCCTTGTAAATAAACAAAAAAACCTTCTACCGGGACATACATTTCAAAAATTTTGCCTGTCACTTCGCATTGTCCGAACACCCGGATCTCATTATTCTTAGATTCAAAATATCTCTTAAATCTAAATGGCCGTAGGGGGGGATTTCTTATAGATAATTCTTGTATCATAATATTTTATTTGTAGAATTCGCACCGGACTCACAGGCTCCGGTGCGAATTAAAACCATCTACCCGCTTTGTTTAAGCTTGACCTGCCGCCACGTTCCTTACAATGAACCGGGTCAGTCCTACTAAAACCACTTTGTAATTTATCCAGCGACTAGGTTAATTTCATAAAAGTATTGCCTATTCAACAGCACCTCTTATGGAAGCTGCTGCACTATATTCTTTGATTTAAAGTCTTTCCCCGCTACTTGAAGGGTTGTTTTAATGTCCCGTCCTGTATTACCAAAAAGCGGCCGGCCTCCTGCAAAGATCCAAATAAAAAAAACAACCAACAAGAACGTAAGAAATCCTGTTTGACCGTCCCCCCATGACTGACTGCTTGATGTGCTCATCTGTTTCTCCCTAAACCGGCCTTCATAAATGGCTTCCTTGCATTTAATAAACCGATAAACTATTAACTATTCAACTATTAAGGTAAAAAATTTTAATCTTCTTGAAGCAAATTTAGCCACTCCATTAAGAGGGAAGATAGTTTTTTTAAATTGACCGATTTTAAATTACCGGCTATCTTCTTAAACTCACTGACAGAACCAGCTGAGGCCATATCCACCAATTTTGATCCTCTTTCAGTAATTCTGACAATATTTACCCTGCGGTCACCCAAAGGAGCTGAACGAGTGACTAATTTCTCTTTTTCGAGCTTATCTATCAATTTTGTTATATTAGAGGGCGTGAGGATCAAATTCTTGCTGATCTCTACTTGTTTTATACCCTTATCCTTCCCCAGATGCTTGACCACCATAAGGATGTTAAATTTTCCAGGCGTTAAATTAAAATGCGCATATTGAGAAGAAATATTCTTGTTTATAATATTATTAATAAGCGTCACACTATAAACAGCTTCTTCGTAATGTTTGTTCTGCCCTTCGGAAACACCGAATGCTTTTAACACTGTCATCTCGTACTCCTTTCCTGATTAATAATTTACCATTCAATAGTTTCCTTGTCAATCTTCTGTTTTTAAGCCTAAGATCATTTTCTATCTCGCTTCTAGGCCTGATATTGCTCGTCACTGACCTTTTCCATCCAGTCAACCGCTTTCCCCTCAAGCTGTTCTTGAATGGCAATATGAGCCATAGCCGTAGTAGGCGAAGCACCATGCCAATGCTTTTCGCCCGGCGCGAAGCTAATGACATCACCTGGCCGAATTTCTTCAATTGGCCCTCCAAAACGTTGCGCCCGCCCTAAACCTGCGGTTACGATCAACGTCTGACCTAATGGATGCTTATGCCAGGCTGTTCGGGATCCAGGCTCAAAGGTAACGCTGTTCCCAGCCGCACGCGCCGGTTCCTTTACTTGGAAAAGAGGGTCGATACGCACCATCCCGGTAAAATATTCGGCAGGCCCTTTGATAGAAGGCTGTGAACCGCTTCTTTTAATTTCCATTTTTTGATCCCTTTCCTTAAATTGTCATCGCCTTGCGTGAATGAAAATTACCAGGGTCGCTGTTTAACTCCTACCCAATGTCTCTCGCGTCATTTTATAAGCATAAATATGCCGCGAACTGTCTTTTCTAACAGGACCTCCTTGACAGTTTTTCTTCAAAAAGAAAGCTTCGATCCTTCTGGCTTCTATCTCTGAATAGGCATCCCGATATATCCATAGCCCTCTTTTTTCATCGACATTATGACCATTAAATAACTGTTCCCGCGGATGAATAGCAACACCCACATACCATTGGCGGTAGCTGGCCCCGCTTTTTCGGATAAGATCATCAATTTCTTGTTCAATTCTCATAAATTTAAATTCTCATATGATAAGTTGGTATGGACCTTCTGCCCAACCGGTGAGATCCCTGTCAAAATAAATTCCCTTTCTTCTGTAGAGGCGTCGCTCAAGGCTTCAACGATAGTCTTAAACCCTTGAAGAAAAACAAAAAAACCTTCTACCGGCACATATATTTCAAATTTCTTGCCAGTTACCTCACACTGACCAAATACCCGGATCTCATTATTCTTGGATTCAAAATATCTCTTAAATCGAACTGGCAGAATAGAAGGATTTTTTATAGGTAATTCTTGTATCATAATGGTTTAATTGATTCATTCTCCTTTGTTTTAAGTGTTCCCAGCGCTTCTGCGATTTGACTGCTTAATGACGCACACGACATACTTAAAGCTTTGACCAATCCGGAGTAATTCTGCGGAAGAATGGCTGTGCTGAATTCTGATCTTTTAATGATTACCGCTTTCGAATTGATCACATCTATGACCGCCCATTGCACGACAAAGAACATATTTTTATCAAGCTCACTGTCCAATTGAACAACTTCTGCGACTACTTGATATTTAACAGCAATAGATGGATTCCAGGGGTACAAGGTCAATTTTTCTTGAGGAAGCATAACGGTAAGTTCCTCTCTGATCAAACGCGCTATCCCAAGGTCAAGTGATTCCCCCCAACGGTCAAATTCATCAAATTTAAGCACACCTTCTTTATCCTTGGTGACTATTTGAGGCCTATCAAGGTAGCCCGGAATTTTAACTGGACCAACACCAATAATTACACCGGGAGTAATATTTATTTTTTTACTTACTTGAGTTTCATTGATGGCTGAAAGCATGTAAAATCGCGGGGTTGGGCTCATTGGGCTATTGGGTAAAGAAATGCACCCCGCTAAAGTCAAGGAGATACACCATGCACCAATTTTCAAGCAGGTTTTGATATTGGCCCCTTTCACTTATTGTCCTGCCTTCCCTTTTAATAAGCTTTCCGGATGCTGTTCAAGATATTCCGTGAATAAACTGACTGAATGCATTGCCCCTTTCGTCTCCTGAAGAGTATTTTGCAGATCGTAAAGACTTCTTGGTATTTCACTTGAATTGACCAATTTATTGATCCCTTTGGAGGCTTCATCGAGATTCTTTGCGATCTCTTTGATCGGTATATCATTCATGATTTCAAAAATATCTGTAGAGGTCGGGAGGGTGGGCAACTCCGGATAGCCTTTAAGAATACCGCGAAGCTTCGCCGGTTGATTAGGATAAAAATCAAATGAGATCATCAGCTGGCCGGTTAAAAAGCTCTGTATTTCCAGCTCTCCACGAAGGCCCAACTTAATCATCTTTTTATCTCCATCCACATCACCAAAACTGGGAGTTCCCTTTATACGACCTTGATCTATCTCAACAATGACCGGAAGCATAACTGTTCCGGCCTTGGAATCATAAATTAAACTGATGTCTTTGACCGTACCGATGCTGACTCCCCTAAACATGACCGGGGCGCCAATGGAAAGGCCTTTTACAGAGCCGTCAAAGTACAAAACAAATTTATTTGTCCGTTTAAAAAGATTCCCGGAGCCAAAAACCACGATGGCCACCATCATCAATACCAACGCTCCGACTACAAATACCCCGATCACTGTTTTATTGACTTTTCTGCTCATTATTCCTGCCACCCCGCGTTAAAAACTGAACGACCCTGGGATCCTTGGAATTTGCCAGCAAATTCTTAGGGTCACCTGCTGCGATCATGGTTTTGCTTGTCTCGTCAAGAAATATGGAATTATTCCCAATTGCAAAAATGCTGGCAAGTTCATGTGTTACAATAACAATGGTCGCTCCCAAACCATCTCTTAATTCTAGGATCAAATCATCAAGCTTTCGCGCATTGATGGGATCAAGCCCTGCTGATGGTTCATCAAAAAAAATAATACCCGGATCAAGCGCCATGGCCCGTGCCAAACTGACCCGCTTACACATCCCTCCGCTTATTCCAGAAGGGAACAGGTCCTCATGCCCTTCTAAACCCACCAGAGAAAGTTTTAAAGCTACAATTTCCTGTATTTGTTGCTTAGTTAACTTTGTATAAAGCTGTAGGGGAAGTGCTACATTCTCTCCTACTGTCAAAGAGCTCCATAGCGCTCCGCTTTGGTAAAGGACCCCGAATCCTCGCATAATATTCAGTTGCCCCTGGTCCCCTTCATCCCAAAAACTTTTCCCTTCAAAT
Organism: uncultured Planctomycetales bacterium; assembly: GCA_964520185.1. Classification (GTDB taxonomy): domain Bacteria; phylum Omnitrophota; class Gorgyraeia; order Zapsychrales; family Fredricksoniimonadaceae; genus JABDGZ01. The sequence continues at coordinate 4,340 of CAZFON010000049.1, forward strand.
AGGACCTTACCACGAGACGGCTCTTTAAGACCGATCATGGATTTAAGCAAAGTAGTTTTACCGCATCCACTGACCCCCATGACAATAAAGATATCGCCTTTGTTCACATTAAAGTTAAGATCTTTCATCACAGGGTGATCTTCATATCCTATATCCAGGTCCTGCACTTCAATGATCGGCTGCATTGTTGGGTCCATGATCTATACTCCCAAAACCTGGCATATAAACGTGATGATCGCCGTCGCTATGACAATACCCGTTATTGCTGTTACTACCGCTGAAGTAGTCGCATTACCTACTCCTGCCGCGTTTCTTTTGCATTCAATGCCTCGTAAACACCCGGCGACTGCAATGATCACGCCAAAAGCAAAACTGTGAATAAGCCCTATCCACGCATAGCTCAGCCTTATGGCATGCTGAGTATGGTTTAAATATTCCAACGGATTAAGATGGAACATCCAGACGCTGATTAGATAACCGCCTAATATGGCCATGATATCCGCGTAGATGGTCAAGATCGGCATCATCATGACCAATGCCAGGACACGCGGTACAACCAGGAACTCAACAGGAGAAACACCTAACGTTTTAAAAGCGTCTATTTCATCGTTGGCCTGCATCATCCCCAGTTCTGCGGCAAAAGACGCCCCTATGCGTCCGGACACAATTATCCCTGTCATCACCGCTGACAATACGCGTACCATGGCGATACCGACTATATCGGCAATATAAATTTGGGCCCCGAACATTTTAAGCTGGATCGATGCAACAAAGGCCAGGATCATGCCTACCAAAAGGCTTATCAAAGAAACCAGCAACAGGGTATCGACCCCGCATCTTTTTACAAGGAGAAAAAAATCATTCCAACGAAAATAAGCTTTACCCGTTATGAGGTGGGAAAACGAGACAACAATATCCCCTAGAAAATTAAATGCTGAAGAAAAAGCTTCACCAATATTCAGAGCTTTTTCTCCGATCTCTTCAAAAAATGACTTGCGGGCCTTGGGGGGTGTGATGACCTTTTCAGGCGCTTTTAAAGCAAGTGTTAATAGTTTCTGTACCTCCTCAGGCAACCCTTCTCGGGCAACTTGAATGTTCTTGTGCCCGCATTCCCTGATCAACTTAAGCAGGAAAGAAACAAGGCCGCTATCCCACTTTAATTCTTGTGAGACATTAAAATTGATTTGGGCGATATCCGGATGGCTGGTAAGTTGTGAAGTAACTTCACTTTCAGAAAGAAGCCCTGTGGACATATGCCAATCCCCGCTTAACTTAATAAGAAGTGTTTTAGGGATTGAATTATCAAAGATAAGTTTTTCAAGGGACATATGATCAATATTCAATCGCACCGGACATATGGGCTCCGGTGCGAAAGAAACTATCCACCCCACATTTTTTAAGCTTGCCCTGTCGCTGCTACGTTCCTTACAATGAATCGGGTCAATCCCACTAAAACCACGGCACCAATGAGAGCCATCAGGAACTCACCACTTGAACTAACAATAGAGAGCCCAAGTACCGTAGCCATGCATCCACCAAGAATGGCCCCAACAACCCCGACCGCGATGTCTCCGAGAACCCCAAAGCCGCGACCTCTGACGATGAGCCCTGCCAACCACCCAATGACACCGCCGATAATAAGGAACAATATCAAATGTCTTACTGTGTGCTCTTCCATGATCCATACTCCTTTGTAATTTATTCAGATGCTAGGTTAACTTCATGAAAATATTTCGCGCTTAAAGGCATTTATTGAACGGAATCCCTGATGGAAGCTGCCGCATCACGGCCCTTTGTCTCTCCCTTATAGTAAAGCGATACGCTCATTCTGAATAACAGCAGCTGCCATGGCGAATTGTGCCATCACGTCATTTAAAGATCTTAATTTAGTAAGCTTGATATTGTCCTGATCAAACTTGACCTCGCATCCGGTTTTATCTTTGATGATCCTTTCGATCCTTGCCAAGCTGGTATGCTTAGGATCAAATTTAACCATCCTGATATGCTTAAAATCCAGAGAACTTAAATGGACCCCTTTTTCCGGCAGATAGATCGTCCCATTGCTAAAATCGACGCAAAAGGCAATAACGCCCGGGATGATAAAGAACAATAACCCAATAGCATCTAAAACCGTAACTCCTACATCCAGGCTGCCGCCTCTTTGCCCTCTGCGTTCAGGGTACATGAGGGTTCCACAACCCATCAACTGGACCGTTAATGCGGCACAGATAAAAATACGTAAAGAATTCACTAATGTTTTGATCATCATTGCCTCCCTGACTCGTTTTTAATCATGTCTGTGGTTGTCATTATGTCCTTGACTATTATCACGTCCCTGTCCATGTGATTTTTCAACCCTGGCCACCTCATAACCACGAGGTCCATGCCTATAATAAACATCCCGGTATCTATAATAATCGTTACCATCGATCGCTACCCGCTCGTAGCCTGTAGGAACACTATAAACAACCGCCCCGACAGGCGCTTCCACCGCCACGTAATGGCCCGTTGTACCTGTATAAAAAACGCCTTGATCATAATAATACCTGTCAGGGCCAACAACGACTTGTGTATATCTTCCATGTTGACGGTCTCTATCTCCAACTGATAAATACCATGAAGCATGCGTCAGGGTTGGCCGCATTAAAAATACCATGAACAGACTAACGACGGTCAACAGTGAAGTTCTTAATTGATTTTGATAAAACATAAACAGCTCCTTTTTGTACCAGCCCATTCATAGTAAAAAAACCTTTTCATGGTGGTATTCTAGGAGTTAGACAAAATACAATCAATTGTACCGAGGTATAATGTCTGATTATGTTGCTTCAGTGGGGAGGGTTACGGGACATTGGATGCGTTGCGCCCCAATAGGTAGTATTAGCTGCCACATGTGTATTTTTAGGGACGACCGCTCCCGCGGCGATCATGGCCCTATCACCGATTTCTACTCCGGGAAAAATAACAGCATTTAATCCAATGATCACCTCTTTCCCAATTTTGACCTTTTGAAGTTTTAACCCGCCTTTTTCAAAGGAATGGGCAATGATGGTGGCGCTGCCGCCAATGGCCGAGTTATCTCCAATTTCTAACAATGAAAGGTCCCCCACATTTTTTGAATTGATCAAGACATTCGTACCGATTTTGGCTCCCATCATCCGATAAAATAAAGCACAATAAGGTGTTAGCAGGATTAAATCCAGAAAAACGACTTTGACAACCATGAAAAATGCATTAACAAAGACCCATTTAAAAATTTCAAGGGAACCAACACCAAACTCCCCTTCTTTTAATTTTAACCGGAAAACGATACTAACCAGGCCAACAAGCAACATGAGCATGACGCCAGAAATAAAATAGCCCCCCACAAATCCAAAACAAAAATACAAAATCCTTAAAGCCACGCTTAAATACACCGTATGGACCCAAAGCTGATAAAGAAAATACGCCCCAGGGAAAATAGCCGCACCCAGGATCACAACACCAATACTGTACATAAAAAGAGTAAAAACAATTGTAACTAACGTCAGCAGAAAATAAAATTTTGTATGGACTCTCATTTTGATCCCTTGTTCCCACATCCATCTTCCGCGAAGGAATATCTTTACTTACGAGGGCTGTGTAATTCTTTATAAAAAACATGGTCTTTATACTCATAGATTTTTATGCAATCCTTAGCCCACCAAGGCTCACCAAATCTATGTACATTCTCAAAATGGTCCGCCCCTTTCGTATAATTTGTATGCGCGGATTGTTCCCAGGCCTTTGCGGCCATTTCCCACACAGACCGTGGTTGGCCGTTTATCCAATTTGATTGATAACCATAGAATCCCTTTACGCTCGCTCGATGACGCAGCACTTCACCAATACAGATCATCCCTTTTAAACCCTGATCAGCGGCCTCACTTACGATGATCCTGACAGCGATATCGTTTGGGATGTTTTGCGCATGAATAGTCGCAATAGATGTCAACATTAAAGAAAGAACAATGACCGAACGGATTAATAACATTGATCAAACCAATTAAACTAAGTGGACCCGTTAAACGTTCAGATACGTATTTACTCTGTTTTTGTGAAAATTCTTTTCTTGATCTAAAAAATACATCTCTTCAATATTGTCTTGAAGGAAATTATTTAAAAGCCTCTGGTGTCCCTGTACCGTACGGGAGAAATATTTATAAAGGTCTATTTTGAATGCAGTAAAGTTGATGATAACATTAATGATCTCACTTAAAGACAGGTACGATGGTTTCAACCGCAACAAATATTGATTAACCTTACTTTCTATGGTAACTTCGCTTTTTTGGTAAAGCTTAAAGATCTTCCTTAACTCCTCTTGATGATACTGTGCATGTTGTTCAAATTGCAGACATTCTTTTCGAATGGTCCTATTATGCACTAACCATCCCAGGGTCTGATAACAGGTAACTACCAGCGACTCCAGACATAAAAGCGTCTCTAGTTCATAAACAGCCACATGCTGTTTGATCTGGTCCTCTGATCGTTCATTGTCGTCCTTCTGAGGTAAAATATTATTTCTTTCAAAATTAATGGAAGGCGTTTGCTTTAATGATTCCCATCGGATATTCATAGTCCCTCCCACATCGTGGAAAAATATAAATGATTTAAGTTCCCTAATTTATACTATATAGACTTCAAAAATGAATCAATTGTACCGAGGTATAACAACATACAGATGAGCTGGTGACATTTGATATGTAGACCCTGATTTACTTTAGGGTTTCCCTGAATCTATCTAAGCAGATCTTCATAAATTGATCAGGGAAATCATTAAACATCCTTTCCGCATGGCCGCCATCTGCCATAATTGTCAGGACCTTGGGATCCTTGGCCTTTTCAAATAAAAGCTGACTATGGCTTAACTTAACTAACCAGTCTTTCTCACCATGAAGGAAAAGGACCGGTATCGGGGACA
>CAZFON010000050.1:0-9255 GCA_964520185.1 uncultured Planctomycetales bacterium
TCGAACCCGTGGGCCCCGATCCCCAAACCAAGGTAAGTGCCCCCTTGCCAATAATTGATATTGTGTGCGGATTTAAAACCCGGTTTTGAAAAATTACTTATCTCGTATTGTTCAAAGCCTCTTTCGCAAAGGGCCCTTCCTATGAAGACATATTGCTTCGCCTGGTAATCACCGTCATCCAATTCCATCCCGGCGGCAAAAAAACGGCTGTTTTTCTCGATGGTAAGATTATACAAGGACAAATGCTCGCTTCCCAACGAAGCGATGGCGTGTACATCTTCCTGCAATTCTTCCATTGTCTGTCCGGGGAATCCATACATGAGGTCCACATTGACATTGACAAAACCCTCTTCGCGTAAAATGCCGTATGCTTCCCGGGCCATCAAGGCATCGTGTGTTCTTCCCAGGAATTTTAAATACCGCTCGTCGAGCGACTGTACCCCGAGGCTGATACGGGTAAACCCAAGGGCTTTCAAAAATTTTGCCTTGGCGCGATCGATGCTTTCAGGATTCGCTTCAATGGTTATTTCAATGCCTTGCAAAAGAGGATATTTTTTTATAATTGCACTCATTAACCCTTCAAGATGATCTTCATTCAACATGCTGGGTGTGCCGCCGCCCAAATAAATAGTTTTAAGGGTTGTGGGGAACGTTTCCCCTATTTGACCGATAAGGGCGGCCACATATTCTTCCCGTCGGTGCTCCTGACCTACGGCGATCACAAATGAACAGAACAGGCATTTGCGGCTGCAAAATGGAATATGGATATATAATGAAGTGGCATTCATAAAAATTTATAAAAAAAATTTTTGCATATAAACAATTTAATGTTAATATCTTAATAACAAATCAATCTTTAAGAAAGGAGCTACACATGGCTACCAAGAAAAAAGCAAAAAAGAAAACAGCAAAGAAGAAATAACTACTGTTTTTCATGCATTTTCATAAAACCCTTTGATTGATTTATTCAAAGGGTTTTATGTTTGTAGTTTTTTCCTGCCGGTAAAAAAATCTCACTAAAAAGATCCCCACCTCATATAACAACATCAATGGAATGCCCAAGATCATCATCGAGACCACGTCCGGAGGCGCCAGGATGGCCGCCACGATCAAAATAACAACAACAGCGTGTTTTCTTTTTTGACGCAGGTATTCAGGCGAGGCGATCCCGATCTTCGCCAGAAAAGCCAGGATCAGCGGAAGTTCAAAAGCCACACCGAAAGCCAGGATCATGCGGCTCAAAAACCCTAAATAATTTTTCACCGTGATCATCGGGACCAGATACGGTGAGGAGAAACTCATCAGGAAGCTGTACGCCCTGGGCACTGCAAAAAAATACGCAAACGCCCCACCGGATAAAAAAAACAGCAAAGAAAGCGGGGCGAAGATCCGGATGAATTTTTTCTCAGAAGGCTTGAGGGCTCCGGCCACGAAGGCCCAGAACTGATAAGCGATATACGGTGAGGCAACAAAGAGCGCCATCAGGGCGCCCACCATCATATACGTGGAAAAGGCCTCTGCCGGCGCGGTAAATATCAAATGTCCTGCCGGCGCCACTAATTGAGCGATGAGCTTGCCGATAAAACCGTAACAAAGGCAAAAAACAAAAACGAAGACAAGCACGGATTTTATGACCCGTGAACGTAATTCCTCGATGTGCTTAAAAAAAGACTGGAAAAAGGAGTTCATCCCTTACTTGGGGCTTGATTCGATGGGCTTTTTGATCTCTTCTTCGGTCTCACGCAAGTTCTTTTTGAATTCACGGATGGCACGCCCAAGGGCGGCACCGAGTTCCGGCAATTTCTGCGCCCCAAAAAGTAGGACGATCACGGCTAAAATTAAGATCAATTCAGGCAAACGGCTCATAAATCACCTCATTTTTCTACGGTTAACGACGCTTCTTTATTGTATAAGTATTGCCTCCAGGCAACAAGAAAAATCTATTCCGAGAGCCGTATGATGATGCCCTTTTTCCTGGCCCGCATGTACGCCTGGTCCAAACACAAAAGGGAAAGCATTATATAAAGAATGGTCAGCAATATCCCGAAAAGCAGCGGATACGGCGTATGGGCCTTGAATCCGTAAGCTTGACGGAAAAATTCCAGGAAATGCGTGATCGGCACCATCAAGGCCACTCCCTGCAGGGCCTTAGGTAAGACGTCCACCGGATAATAGATCCCGCAGATGATCATGAACAGCTGGGCAAACATCCAAGCCGTGATCTCCACTTTCTGGCCGAATGACAAGATCAGGATATTGACCAATATCCCCAAAATAAGAGCGCAGGCAAAAAGCCCCAACAAAAATAACAAGGTGGTCAAAAGATCGGGCAAATGGAAACCAAAGCCCCAGGAAGCGATGCATGTCAAAAGCACAAAAGCAATAAAACCACGGACCATGCCCACGATCCAGGTGCCGGCTACACCCTCAGCGATCCCCACGGGTGTCAGTAGGGTATGTTTAAGGCTTTTGGACCATAATTCATAAAGCACGGTATAGCCCACATCCAGCTGGGTGATCTGCAAAATGCCCGCAGCCAGGGTGCCGGTCATGATGAACCCTAAGGTTTGAGGCCCCAAATTAATGAATTTAGACATAAGCCCGATGGAAAGCAACGAGATCATCGGCCAGAAAAACACGTCGGTCATCACAAATAAATTTCGAACAGCAAAAATCCGGCTGCGTATGGTGAAAGCGTAGGCCCGGTTAAACCATGCCTGCCATCCGCCGGATCTCTTTATCATCTGCCCTTCCCATACCTTGGCCGGGGTCTCCGCCACAAGCGTATCTGAATGCCCCTGGGAAACATCCGGGGATGAATGCGCCAACTGGATAAATATTTCTTCCAGGTCATCCGTATGATGCATGCGTTTGAGCTCATCTACGGTCGCGGATTTGATGATGCGGCCTTTCTGGATAAAGGCCACCCTCTTACACATGATCTCCACTTCATCCATATTATGACTGGTCAAAAGCACGCTCATGCGGCGTTCGCGCAGGATATTCAGAATTATTTCCCGGGTTTTCAACGATACATCCGGGTCAAGGCCGACCGTTGGCTCATCCAGAAATAAAATTTTAGGGTCATTTAAAAGCGACTTGGCCAGGGACAACCGTTGTTTGGTGCCTGAAGACAATTCATCGAAGCGGCGCCTGGCATAAGGCTCCAGTTCAAACAAATGCATGACCTCAGAGGTCTTGTTCTTAAGCGAGGAGCCTTTAAGGCCATAAAGCCGTCCGTAGAATTGAAGGTTCTCCTCGACCGTCAGGCTGAAAGCATAATTAGGATATCCTGAGGACATGTTGATCCAGGAGCGCACCGTATTAAAATGGGCAGGCACTGATGGAACACCAAAGATCTCTATTTCACCGGCATCCACTATTAACAAAGTCGCCAGGGCATTTAAACACGTGGTCTTGCCTGCCCCGTTGGGGCCCAGGATGCCCAAGATCTCGCCTTCACGGACTGTTAGATCAAGATGGTCCAGGGCCTTGATCAGGCCTTTATTTTGCGTGTCACGATAGGTTTTACAAAGCCCCCGCGCCGCCAGAACGATTGGGGAAGGATTTTCAACTGCTTTCATCCAAGTCCATTTGCATTTTGGGGAATTATGTAGTATAGTAAAGATGTACTACGGAGGGTTCGATGGATAGCGAAAGCACCATTAAGGCCTATCCCCTTACAAAACCTACGGTAATTCCACCGTGGGTTTTGCATTTATTGGCCCTTGCCAAGTAAGGCAAACATCTTTTTCTTGTAAGCTTCCACCCCTGGCTGGTCAAAAGGATTGACACCCAAGATATAACCGGAGATCCCGCAGGCTTTCTCAAAGAAGTAATACAAATGGCCCAAATGGGCCGCATCCGTCTTGCCTAGGTTGATCGTCATGTTCGGCACGCCGCCTTCAAAATGGGCCGCAGCTGTTGCCTCGTAGGCCTTTTTGTTCACAAAGTCAAAACTTTTGCCCGCCACATAATTGAACCCGTCGATGTTCTCCCTGTCCTGGGGAATGATGACTTCATGATGGGGTTTATCGATCTGTAAAAAGGTCTCAAAAACCGTGCGTTCAGCTTCCTGCATCCATTGGCCCATGGAATGCAAGTCCGCGGACAAGCTCAAAGAAGCGGGAAAGATTCCACGGCCCTCTTTGCCCTCGCTTTCGCCGAAAAGCTGCTTGAACCACTCCGCCACATAAAAAACTTGCGGATAAAAGGAAGAAAGCACTTCGATCTTTTTGCCCTTGCTATAAAGGACATTGCGCAAAGCCGCATAACGATAACAATTGTTTTTCTCTAGATCACAGACCGCATATTCCGCCTCGGCTCGCCTAGCCCCGTCCACCAGGCTTCGGATATCAACACCGCTCAGTGCCAACGGCACCAATCCCACCGTGGTCAGCACGGAATACCGGCCACCCACATTATCGGGTATGACAAATGCACGGTATCCTTCTTTATCGGCGATCTTACGCAAAGCTCCCTTTTTCTCATCCGTGACACAAATGATCCTTTTTTTTAAGTCTTCCTCGCGGCTTTCCAAAAATCTTTTGATCACCCTGAATGCAATGGCAGGCTCGGTGGTGGTCCCTGATTTGGAGATCACGACGATGGTTGGGCGCTTGTCTTTGAGCGTCTCCAGGAGCTGATACAGATAATCACTGCTGATATTGTGGCCCGCATAATAAACAGGAAGTTTTCCTGCGCCTAAGAATTCAACGGTGGCGCGGATGCCAAGGTAGGATCCCCCGATGCCGATGGAAACAAGGCAATCGGAATTCATTTGCACTTCTTGGGCAAGGGAAGAAAGTTCGTTGATAAAAACATCCGGGATACGCGAAGGCAGATCAAGCCATCCGGTAAATTCGCACCCCTTGCCCTTTGATTGATGCAAATTCTCGTGAGCGGCGCGCACTGCAGGCATTAGGGCCTCAAGCTCCTGGGGCGCCACAAAACCTTTAAGATTATCTGAATTAAAAGTGATCATTTGGTGGCCGTTTCTGACTCTTCAGCATTGGGGGCCTTCTTGTTTTTAGATACATAGGTCTCTTCCTTGCTAAAAATATTGCGGCTGACGAGCTTACCGTGGGAATAATGCTCTTCTGCGGCTATTTTGCCGCCTTCCGTATAGGTATACGCATCGCCGTCAAGCAAACCGTTGTCATAAAACATGTCTTGCTTTAAATTCCCGTCTTTGAAATAGACCTTTTTTTCTCCGTCCAAATTGCCATGGGTATAACTCTCACGGCTTTGGGTCTCACCGGTGTCATAATAATGCGTGCTGGGGCCCTCGAGATCATTGCTTACGTAAGTATCTTCATGTTCCAGGCCGCCGCTCTCATAATAACCCCGGTCATCTCCCACCCGAAAGCCATCCGAATAATGCACCACTTCCTTTACCGCGCCTGAGGGATAGTACATGGTCACTTGCCCATCAAGCCTGTAATTATGATAATTTTCCTCCCGCGATAAATTTCCATCGCGATCGTACACATGCCACACCCCGTCAACCGGGGGCTGGGTACCCCTTGACTGTTCGTACTCACGGGCCGGATTAGTTGCCTGAGCAAAGACCGATGGAACGGCGATCATCAAGATTACCGCCAGGCCAAGAAAAATTTTCATACTCTTTATCACCCACACCAAGGGCTTCATCAATAATAGCCCCTCCTAAAACTGCGTCTCCATCATAAAAGACCACGGATTGCCCCGGAGTAACGGATTTCTGCGGTTGGGCAAACTCAACGCGGACAATGCCTTTGTCCACCGGACTTAAATAGGCTTTGACCTCAGGAGAATTATAGCGGATTCGGGCCGAGACTTCTATGGTTTCCTGAAGGTTTTCCCCGCTTAACCAGTTCAACTTACCGGCAATCAAACCGCCGGAATATAAACGCCGGAGGTCCCCGACATGGACTACGTTGGTCGCGCGGTCCATTTTATAAACATAAACCGGATAACCCATGGCCAGGCCCAATTTATCGCGCTGGCCAATGGTGTAATGGGCCAATCCCTTATGCGTGCCTATGACTTTGCCATTCTCATCCACAAACGGTCCTGGTGTCATGGCAGCGGCGCCCACCCGGTCTTCAATAAATTTCTTATATCCGCTTGAGGGCACAAAGCAAATGTCCTGGCTCTCCGGCTTCTCTGCGGTATTTAACGAAAATTTGCGGGCCAGGGCCCTTACCTCGGGCTTGGTCAGCCCGCCAAGCGGGAACTTCACCGACGCCAGGGTGTCCTTATCCATGCTGTATAGAAAATAAGATTGGTCTTTCTTGGGATCAGCGGCCTTTTTTAATTCATAGCCGTTGCTTTTGGCATTGAATTCTATTTTGCCATAATGCCCCGTTGCCAGATAGTCCGCGCCCAGGGCCTTGACCTTTTGATAGAGGGTGCCGAATTTCAAATGCTGATTGCAGCGCACACAGGGATTGGGGGTACGGCCGTTGAGATACTCATCGGTAAAATTATCAATGATATATTCGTTGATGTCCTGGGCAAAATTAAACACATAATGCGGGATATCCAGGATATCCGCGGCGCGCTTGGCATCGGCAATGCCGTCGATCCCGCAGCAGGAAGGCTTGCCGTCAGGATGCGTGATGTTAAAACACATGGTCACCCCAACCGTCTTGTAGCCCTCTTCCTTAATAAGGCCGGCCACCACCGAAGAGTCCACTCCGCCGCTCATGGCAACGTAAACTGTTATGTCTTTTTTATTTTTCATCTTTTGTAACGTACTCGATGGCCCTATAGGTCGCCATTAATAAATAATCTAATTCTTTGATGGAAATACTTAACGGGGGCATAAGCACGACTACGTTCCCCAGCGGCCTCAAAATAACGCCGTATTGGCGTACCTGCTCGCAAACTTTTGGGCCCACGCGGTCTTCCGGGAGGCCTTTAAGCTCAATGCCCACCATAAAACCCTGCTGCCGCACCTCGGCGACAGAAGGCAAATTATAAAACATTTTTAGCTTTTTGCCTAAGAATTTTATCTTGGGGGCAAGCTTGTGGAGTGTGCGCTCTTTTTTAAAAACTTCCAAATTAGCCAGGGCCGCAGCACAAGCTAAAGGGTTGCCGGTGTAGGTGTGGCCATGGAAAAAAGTTTTATACTCTTTGTGATCAAAAAGAAAACCATCGTAGATCTTCTGGGTCGTCAGGGTCGCGGCCAGAGGCAAATATCCGCCGGTGATCCCCTTGGCTAAACACAAAAGATCAGGAGATACGCCTTCATGCTCGCAGGCAAACATCTTGCCTGTCCGCCCAAAACCGGTGGCCACCTCATCGGCAATAAGCAAAACATTGTATTTTTGAGTTATCTCGCGCATTTTTCTTAAAGAACCTTTGGGCCACACCAGCATGCCTGCCGCGCCCTGGATCAGAGGCTCAAGGACCAGGGCCGCCACCCTGTTATTTTTGGCCTTAAGGATCCTCTCCAGCTCTGCCACCGCTTGCCAGCCCTGGCCCTGCAGGGCCAGGGTCTTAAAGATCAACTTACGATAAACCTTATGGAATAGATCAATGCCGCCGACACTCACCGATCCCAGCGTGTCACCGTGATAAGAATTGCTCAGATGGATGATCTGCGTTTTTTTCTTTTGCCCGGCATTCTGCCAATATTGGTAGGCGATCTTGATGGCGATCTCAACCGCGGTCGAGCCGTTATCAGAATAAAATACCTTTTTTAAAGGCTTCGGGGCGATGGCTACCAGACGTTTAGCCAATTCTATCGATGGCGTGTTGGCCAGGCCTAAAAGAGTGGAATGGCTTAAGCGGTCAATTTGTTTTTTGATCGCCGCATCGATCCTGGGATGGCGGTGGCCATGGACATTGACCCACAAGGATGAAACTCCGTCCATGTAGATTCTCCCATCAATGTCTTTTAGATAGATCCCATCGGCAGAATCAATGACAAGAGGCTCTTCTTTAACCCAATCCTTCATCTGGGTAAAGGGATGCCAGATATATTTTTTGTCCTCCTGTTTCAGGAGTTTAGTTTGAGATTTCGGCATCGTCGTAGAATGTTCTCCGGGTCCAATGGTTTTAAATACGGGACCGTCCCCAACACCTTCACTCCGGATAATCTTTCAATTTCTTTCGGATTGGTATATTCAGGCAAACCTTTTTTCTTAGGGGCGGTCTGGCAAAAAACGATCCCCAAGATCTTAAGTCCCCGTCTTTTGATCTCCCTGATAGTCAACAAGGTATGGTTGATCGTCCCCAGTCCCAGCCGGGAAACAATGACCACCTCTGCTTTCAGGTCGACGATCAAGTCCGCGTTATAGTAAGAATCCGTGATCGGAGCCATCAGGCCGCCGGCGCCTTCGATCAAAACCACCTCATGGCATGCTTTCAATCCGTTCAAACATTCCAGCACACGGCGTTTATTGAATTTGATATTCGCCCGGCGAAAAGCCAGGTGAGGCGATAAGGGCTCCGGCGCGTAAAATGGATTGATCAGTTTTATATCATCCCGGAGCCCAAGGGATCTTTTTAAGAATTGGGCGTCACGACCGGCGCATTGGACGGGTTTCATCACGCCGATGTCAGATCCCCTGTCTTTAAGCAGGACGCCTAAAACCAAAGTCGTCACTGTTTTGCCGACACCCGTGTCCGTTGCCGTGATAAAAATGACCTTACTTTTTGGCATAGACCCCAATGACCTCAAAGCTCGCTCCTACGCCTTTTTGGTAAGAAAATTTGTCCTGATAAATTAAGGCAGCCCTGGATAAGAGCTCCGGCCCCAGATAACCTTCGCGCGGCAGATGCGGGGCGCCGATAAACTTAAACCAGGCCATCAACTCATACATGTCCTTAAATTCGATCCTCACCTGCTTGCCATCAACGATGGGGTCCTCAAATCCAGCGGCAATGAGCGCCTCACGGATTTTCACCTGATCGGGCAGCCGGACAAATTGTAATGCCCCTTCACTGGCTTCTTGCAGGGATTGAAACAATTCATGGCAGGTATGGCGGCCAAAAAGCGTGCATGCAAGGACCCCGTCATCGGTCAACACTCTTCTGGCTTCAGAAAACGCTTGAGCCAGATCTTGGGCCCATTGATACGCCAAATTTGAAATTACATGATCAAAACATCCGCTTGAAAACGGCAGATGATCGCCATCCGCCAGGATCCAGGCAATGTTTTCATGCTTCGCGCGGGCGACGTCAAGCATCCCCTGGGCAAAATCAAGACCTATGATGTTGCAGCCGGGGTACTGTTTCCTGGCCTGAGAAGTCAAATAGCCTGTC
>CAZFON010000051.1:0-9190 GCA_964520185.1 uncultured Planctomycetales bacterium
GCATTTGTTTGGCATGAAAAGAACCGTCACGGCCGGTAATGCCCTGCACAATGACCTTGGTGTTTTGATCGATAAGAATGGACATATTATTTCGATGCCTTTACCGCTTCGGTGACAGCCTGCCTCATGGAACTATATGTCGTCAATCCTGCTCTTGTTAAGAGCTCCTTGGCTTCTTTTTCATTGGTGCCGGTCAAACGGATGATCAGCGGTACCGGGATCTCAATTTGTTGTATCGCGGTCAATATCCCATTAGCAATGTCATCACAACGGGTAATGCCGCCGAAAATATTGATCAGGATGACCTTGATGTCCTTATTACGTAAAAGGATCTTCAAGGCATTAAGCACTTTTTGCGGATTGGAAGACCCTCCCACATCCAGGAAATTAGCCGCTTTACCACCCAGGAGGTTGACCTCATCCATGGTGCCCATGGCGAGACCTGCGCCGTTGACGATGCAGCCGACATTCCCATCCAGCTTCACAAAGCTTAAGCCTTTGTCCTTGGCCTCAAGCTCATCAGGGTCCTCATACTTCATGTCCCGCAGGGCATTTAATTCTTCATGGCGGAAAAGACCATTATCATCCATGATGACCTTGGCATCCGCAGCCATCAAATTGCCCTTCTCGTTGATGACAAAAGGGTTGATCTCTGCAAGGGAACAGTCTTTATCAAAGAATAATTTAAGCAATTTTTCCAGGATGGAAGTGGCGCTTTTCTGTAAATGCACTTCGCCAAACAAGCCTGCCACCACCGGCTGCCAGCGCGCTTCCTCAAGGGTCTTGTTGCCATGCATGTAAAATTTAACTATCTTTTCCGGATTGGTCCTGGCGGTCTCTTCGATATCCACTCCGCCTTCTGCTGAGGCAATAATGACCACATCGCCTTTTACATTATCGATCGTAACGGCCAGATAATATTCCTTCTTGATATCAATGGACTTTGCAACCAGGATGCGTTCAACGGTATAACCTTTGATATCCAACGCTTTGATGCGGTTAAATTCGGCAATAAGCTCGATCTCATTACCAACAACCTTGACCCCGCCAGCCTTACCGCGGCCTCCAACTAAGACCTGGGCCTTGATAACAACGGGAAACCCCGTTTTGCGGGCGATCTGGACGGCTTCATTGGAGCTTTGCGCTACATCTCCAGGGGATATGGGGATGCCGTATTCGGCAAAGAGATTTCTGGCCTGATACTCGTGAATTTTCATACTGACTTTGAATAGTAGCACATTTTGTAAAAATTGCGATATAAAAATTGAGTTGTTGGAGCTACAATCGGTGTATGAAAAGCTTGTTTTCCGTGCTTATCATCCTCTTTTTAGGTCTTATTGCCTATTCCAACAGCTTCTTTTGTTCATTTCATTTTGATGACCAACTGCACTTGATCCTGAATCCGGCCATCACGAAAATCCATGATCTTGCCGGCATCTGGAGCTATTATCATACCCGTTTTATCACCTTTCTTTCCATGGCCTTTAATTATCATCTCGGTGGATTTAATGTCCTTGGCTACCATATTTTTAACCTGGCTGTCCATCTCATCACTGCCGCTTTAGTCTGGTGGCTGGTCCTCCTGACCCTTTCTGCTCCTTCCATAAAAGGGGACCCGATCACTAAACATGCTTCTATTATTTCTTTGTTTACAGGATTGGTGTTCGTCAGCCATCCGATACAAACCGAAGCCGTGACCTATATTTGGGAAAGAGCGGCTTCCATGACCGCTATGTTCTATCTGGGCTCGCTATGTTTTTATATTAAATCTAAAGATGGCCTGATTTATTATATCTGTTCG
Organism: uncultured Planctomycetales bacterium; assembly: GCA_964520185.1. Lineage (GTDB taxonomy): Bacteria > Omnitrophota > Gorgyraeia > Zapsychrales > Fredricksoniimonadaceae > JABDGZ01. Next base: position 1,802 of record CAZFON010000051.1, read on the forward strand.
TTGCTGTGCGCCATCCTGGCCATGTTCACCAAGGAAAACGCCTTCACCTTGCCCTTCATGGTCCTGATCTACGATTATTTCTTTTTTAAAACGGACAAAGGTCTTAGCTGGGAGCTCCTCTTGCCTTTTCTCCTTACGCTATTGATCATTCCCTTGACCTTGCTTTTAGGTCAGTCCCAGCAATTCCAGGAGCATCATGGTATTTTAAGAACACCTGCCGGGATCATTACTCCCCTGCATTATTTTCTCACTCAGATCAGGGCCATGTTTACCTATATAAGGCTCGTGTTCCTTCCTCTTGGTCAAAACCTGGATTATGACTATCCTCTCTATACGAGCATTTTCCAATGGCCTGTGTACGTCAGCTTTTTATGCCTGATCGTTATTTTTTATTGGACCAAGCGCTTATTCTTAAACTATCGCCTTCTTACTTTTGCCATATGCTGGTTCTTTTTGACCCTTACCGTTCCTGAATCAAGTTTCTGGGCCATGGGGGACCTTCTCCTGGAGCACCGTCTTTATCTGCCCCTCGTTGGCTACAGCTTGTTCCTCGTCAGCGGCCTCTATTATCTTTTGGGAAAAAGCAACCTCAAGGCCATGATCCTCATTCTTTCGATCATCGTTGCCTTAAACGCAGTGTTGACCTATGAGAGGAACAAGGTCTGGAAAGATGAATTGACGTTATGGTCTGATGTGATCCAAAAATCTCCCCGAAAAGCCAGGGGATATATTAACCGCGGGATTTTCTGGGCCAATCAAACCGATCTCACTTTAGCCATCGCTGATTTTACCAAAGCTATTGAGATCGACCCCGGACTTGCACCATCTTATTATGACCGTGGCAATGCCTGGCTTGTCCAAAGCCGCGTGCTTGAGGCTATATCAGATTATAGCAACGCCATTAGGCTTTCCCCCGGCTATGCCATTGCTTATAACAACCGTGCAGTTGCTTATTATCGTATGGGAAATTACGCTAAGGCATGGGCAGATGTGCACAGGGCAGAAAGCCTGGGCACCATCATTGATCCTGTATTCTTACGGATGCTGACCCAGGCCTCTAAAAGATCTCTTTAAAGAACTTCTGCATCTCCTGCCACGAGGCCTTGTCTGCGGCTTCGTTGTAAAGCGCTCCCGGCGGGTTGGTTCCTTTGTTGTCCGGATTGGTAAATCCGTGCATGGCGCCGGGATATTTGATCAAACGGTAACTGACCCCGGCACCCTTCATTTCCTTTTCAAAGGCGGCCACCTCGTCAGATTTGACAAAAGGATCTGCCGCACCGTGCAAGGCTAGGATCCGGGCCTTGATATTCTTGGCATCTTGTGGCGTGGGAGAGCTTAATCCTCCATGAAAACTGACAACTCCTTTGATGTCTGCACCGCTGCGGGCCAATTCCAAGGCTGCGGTACCGCCGAAACAATAACCGATCGCAGCCAGCTTTGAGCCATCTACGTTAGGCTGTGATTTTAAAACATCCAGCGCCGCATTCACGCGCGCCCTTAGAAGAGAGCGGTCTGATTTGTATTTCCCGGATATGGCCGCTGCCTCGGAAACGTCTTGCGGCCGCACACCTTTGCCGTAAATATCCGCGGCAAAAGCAACGTATCCTAATTGGGCCAGCTCCTCCGAGCGCCTTTTGGCATAATCATTAAGACCCTTCCATTCATGCACAACCACGATACCAGGCCGCTTGCCCTTAATCGCATCATCATAAGCCAAGTAACCTTCTAACGGGGTGTCCCCTTGTTTATATTCCACGGTCTCTGTCTTTAAAGCGCCCAGGGCGGATGTTGAAAAACCTGCCAAGGTGATCATCGAAGCCAAAAGAAAACGCATAGGGTCTCCTTGTCTTAACCTGCCTGATATTATACCGGAATATTTTCCCCGCGTAAAATGGGCTCCACGGGCCTGGCGTCGATCCGTAGTCCACCGTCGTGCTCGATGTGGATCGTATAAAGATAACCCGGGATAAAGACTGCACCCGGGGCTTCGATTTGCACGCTTTTGATCCCCGCATTCCTGGCTTTTTGTTCATCAAAAGCAAAATGCCAAAATTCCCTCCAAAAACGGTTTTCAAAACCCCCTGCCCTGCCCGCGATCTTGTACCCGCCGGGGATCTCATCGACCCGGGTGATGGGAAATTCCTGGGTGCGCGGCCCGTCGAGCATAAAGACCTTCCAGAATAAATAAACGCTCCTGCCTCTAAAGCGGTCTCCTGCAGCCACGAACTTATCCTGGAAACGCACTACCAAAGACTGGAATTGGATCAAATTGCCGCAGAAGGTGAAATATTGCGGAGGCAGGGCATGCCCGGCCGTGTCCTCTTCCATGAACTTGATGGTGGTCAGGGTGCGATGGAGTTTTTCGTCGTAATTGACCCCAGTGACCAGGACCTCGGCTGCCCTGGATTCCGCCTGAAGACGCTCAAGCATCAGTTTATAAACATGCTCCTGGTTCAAACGCCAAAAGAGCCAGAAGGCGATAAGCGCTAAACACAATACAATAAAAAGAAACCTAGCCATATGTTCATTGTACTTGAAAGGATTACGATGACACAACACTTAATTCATTCAGAATTTAGTATTGTGTCACTTCAATTCCCTGATATTATGAACGTCATGGGTTTACATTATATTATTGACTTTTTTGTCCACCTGGACCGCCACATCGCTGCCATCAGCAGCCATTATGGCATCTGGACTTACTTGATCGTGTTTGTCATCATTTTTTGTGAAACCGGACTGGTGGTCACGCCCTTTTTGCCCGGCGATTCCCTGCTTTTTGTGTTGGGTGCCCTGGCCGCTGTCAGCGATCTTCAATTGGTTGCCCTGATCTTGATCTTGTCCCTGGCTGCCGTCGGAGGGAACATGGTCAATTACACCATCGGCAGGCTTCTATCAGACAAGGTCATCCATCATCAAGCCATCCCTTTTGTCAAGCAGGCCTATATCAAACGCACCCATGAATTTTTTGAGAAATACGGGGCCAAAACCATTATCATCACCCGGTTCGTGCCCATCATCCGGACCTTTGCGCCTTTCCTGGCTGGGGTCGGCAGCATGCCCTATGCTAAATTTACGCTTTATAATATCATCGGTGGAACGGCCTGGGTTTTTGTGGGAACTTTAAGCGGATTTTACTTCGGCAATCTCCCCTTTGTGCGCAATAACTTCTCTTTAGTCATCCTGGCTATTGTTATTATTTCACTTATCCCCGCGCTTCTGGAATACCTCAAACACCAAAAAAGGTGACAGAAAAAGGTGACAGGTACATTTTTCTAATAAATTTTAGTAGAAAAATGTACCTGTCACCTTTTTCTGTCACCTTTTATTGCCACGTTTTTTTAAGCTCTCCCTTATTGATCATCTCCACCACCGCATCAACCACGTCCGGATGAAATTGCATGCCTTTACCTTTTTGCAATTGTTCAATCGCCTGTTCCTGGGTCATGCTATTGCGGTATGGACGGTTGGAAGTCATGGCATCCAAGCTGTCTGCGACGGTAACGATGGACACCAAAAGGGATATCTGCTCGCGGGCCAGGCCGTCAGGATAACCTTTGCCGTCCTGGCGTTCATGGTGATTGCGGATGATCGCAAGCATGTTGGGATCATCAAGAATAGGTTTTAATATCTGCCAGCCAAGGACCGGATGGGTTTTAATGCTTTCCTTCTCGGAGTCTGTCAGCTTATCCGGCTTATGCAGAACATTATCCCGCACGCCCACTTTTCCGATATCATGCAACAAGGTCACTTTTTTGAGCATCTCAACGGTCTTGGGATCAATGCCCATATGCCGCGCGATTTTTTCCGTATAATTGGCAACGGACTGCGAATGGCCCATGGTGTATTGGTCCCTGTATTCCAGGATCAAAACCAGGGACTTGACCGCATCGTAAAAATAATCAATGAGCTTGTGCCTGGACTCCTCCAGGCTTTTGGTCATTTTATTAAATGAATCCGCCAACTCGCTGATCTCATCATCCCCGCTGATCTGCACACGGTGGTTCAGGTTCCCTTCGGCGATATAACGGGTACCGGCGATCAGCTCATTGACCGGACCGATGACCCGCTTGGTAATAAAAGTACCTGCGATGAATGCAATGAGAATGCCAGCCAGTAAAATCACCAGGGCATGGTGAAGCACGCGATGATAAATGGCATAGACATTGCCGGCATCAAGATCCACGCCTAAAACCGCCACCGGCTGGCCCCATTTGTCCCGGATAGGCGCATATCCTGACAACGTTGACCCAAACTCATCCGTCTCGATCTTCTGGTCTGCAGAGGGCTGGTTATACCCCCGGAGCATATCCGGAAACCTCCCTGCGTCATAGGCGTCTCCTGGATTGGACTCCTGCGAAGGAAGGCTGTCCGAATCGACGATAAATCTCCAGACATTGCTGCTGTCTACTTTTTTAAGTATATAGATATCCCTGATCTGCGGATTAGCTGCCCTGACCTTTTTTAATTGGTCATTCACATAATCATAAACGGGAGTATTGATGCCTTCTTTGCTTAAAGGGACCTGGTTGAGCTTGCCGGCGTCTATAAAAAAGGTCGCGGTTTGCGCTATGACCTTAAGCTGGTCACGCAACCCTTCCATCTGGGCTTGGTAGGTAAAACGAAAAAGGAGGATATCACTGATAATAACAACGCAGCAAATGGTCACCACGATGGTGGCAACCACGTGAAAATCAAAACGTTTGAAAAAATTACCCATTAGAGCCAAGTATACATGAATTTAAAAATACCCGCAACTTTCCCAAACTACTTTTCGTCTACCAGCCCCCGTTCCGGCGCGCGCTGCTGCGGCCTGTGATGCATCAGATTGATGAATTTGCCAAACTGTTCGGGAGTAAGTATTGTCCTAACGGCAAGGATGGAGGCAAACATATTATCTTCCATTTGGGATTGCAATGCTTTGATCTGGTTATGCAGCGCCGTTAATTTGGTTATGTCCAATTGGGGTTTCATCAATTCAGCCTTCATTGCTTCTCTGGCAACCTTCATGGCCTGATGGACCCGTTGCATTTGGGCCCGGTGCTGCCGTTTATTGTCTTCTAATTGTTTCTTTTGAGTGTCTGTCAAATTCAGCTGGTTGAAGATTTCCTGAATGCGTTCTCCAGGATGTCCTTTGGGAGACCCGAAACCTTCAGGCCCCGGCCCTTCCTGGGCTCGTGCCAGGCACAATGCAGTAAAAACATAAATTCCAATAAATCCAATTAAAACTTTTCTGACTTTCATCATCGACCCCTCCGGTTAAAGAAAATAATGCTCCATGGGTGTCCCGAAACCATTCTCTCCCTGTGAAGAGCTGGTTGTTGGGCCCAACAACGAAACCAGATATTCCCCTTGTTCTTTGTCCTGCGCCTGGCGGAGCTGGATGGTCTTGAATGTCACTGAGCCGGCCAAAAACATCAGCACCAGACTGGCAAAAACAGGGACCAGTCTGGGATAAGCAAACCATCTTTGTAATCCTTCGATAAAGTCCGAAACCGGGCTGGTTCTCGGGGTCTCCTCTTCGATCTTCTGCCTGATCGCCCCCCAAAGCTCTTCGGGAACAGGCTGGTTTGAAGCGCGATGCAAGACAGCCATATTATTCTCAAGTTCATTTAAAAACGCGCGGCAGTCGCTGCAGGAACGCAAATGGTCCTGCAGGGCATCGACGGATTTCTTATCCAGTTCTCCATCGGTGTAATCAGTCAGGACCAAGTCCTTAAAATAATCGCAATTCTTCATATCTTAGCTCTATGCCGGATCAACGGCCTTTCTTAGGCTCATTAATTTTTCGCGCGACCTTTTCAGCCGCGAACGTACGGTATTGATATTAATGCTCAAGGTCTGGGCAATTTCCTCATAGCTCAAACCCTGTATATCACGCAGGACCACACAAGCCCTTTGATCCGGGTTAAGTTCTCCCAATAGTCTTTCAACAAGCTGACGATCGTGCTCCTGATCTATATGATCTCGGGCTTCATTGTAAACCGCGCCCTCTCCCGCGGCCTCTTCAAAAGGCACGGTCCTGGCCCTGGAAGATTTCTTGGCAAAATTGATCGCATGGTTGGCCGTGATCCTATAGGCCCAGGTCTTGAACGAAGACTCAAAACGAAATGTCTTTAGCTTATCGTAGATGATCATAAAAACTTCCTGCGCTACCTCCAGGGCATCTTCCCTGTTATTCACGATCCGCAAGGCCACATTATAAATAAAACTGCTGCTTGCCTTGTAGAGCTCCTCAAAGGCCTGCATATCCCCTTGGGAAGCCTTGATCAACATGTCCCTGGCTAGGTCTTCCATTACGCCTTTCTACCTATATAGACAAATAATAGCTTCAAAAAGTTCCCTAATATATTACCGGTTTTCTTTAAGGAATTTTTTGATATGGTGCCTTTGGATCTTATTTGGTTCAAATTTTCCATTAAACCACCTGTTGACTGTAACAAACGTAACACCCAAAATTTCAGCCAGTTTTGTCTGAGAAATCCTTTTTTCCAGGCGGTAACCTTCTAATTTTCTGATTAATTTATTCATAATTTCTAAATCATAATATATCATAATATAACATAATTGGAAGCCTTAAACGGGGTCTTTTATGATCACTTTATATCATTCTGCAGCTTCTTATATAACACTAGCCTCGAATATTTCTTTCCGCTCAAAAGGCTCTGTGTGCCAGAAACTTAGGGCCATCCCTATCTGCCATCCTATAGTATTCTTGGCCCCTCTGCAGGTCCCCCGCTGAGCTGTAAAGCTTACCCATCCCGCGATATGATTCCGGGTAATCCGGATTGAGCGTAATGGCCCTCTGGTAAAGCATGCGAATATGGTTGAACCTGCCGCTCTTTGGATCAACACGCCCGGCTGCGGCATAGGCATCTGCTAATTTACTATAGGCAAGCCACCTGGCCCTTCCCGGATCATATTTCAATTGATGCTGCCACAACGTTATACTATTTTGCCAGACTTCACATTGCCTCCAGGTCATCGCCGACATGACAATGACCAATCCCCCTAAGCCCATCTTCACCAAATATCCTCTGATCCGGAGACCCTGGCTCCAAACAAAAATATTTTCGATCAATACCGCCATCAACATGCATAAGCCGACACTGGGAATATAGATATACCTGTCTGAAACCAGATTTAAGAACGGCTGAAACCTCAGCAGGAAAAAAATATTCATGAAATAGAAAATAATGGCAAAAACGAACCAGCGCTTGCGATAAAATAGGCATAGGGCTGCCATGAGCCCCAAAAATACCAATATATTCAAATAGAAAATGTTCAAATAAAAAATATACCTTGCTTGGGGAAATCCATAAAAAAGGATCGATGGCCACGGCGCGAAAAACTTAAAAAAATAAAACATAAAACACCATGCCCAAATTA
>CAZFON010000052.1:0-9141 GCA_964520185.1 uncultured Planctomycetales bacterium
CCCAACGTAATAACAGGGAAAATTTCTTCTATCAGGTCCCTTTTGGCAGCTAATTCCTGGGACAATTTATCCGAGTAGGGATATTCTTCTGCTCTGCCTTCTGTATAAACAACTCTTATGCCCCCAAATATAAATTCCACCTGCACTATACCTTCTTGTGCCGGAGACAAGGCCTGGATGATCTTTTGGGCACTCTCCAGAGATAAATTGTCCAACACCGCTGACGCTGTATACTGCTCCCCGAATAGCGCCAATTCGTTGTCTTTCAGGAATTGCTCCACCTTACCATGTGCTCCCGGGACTTGAGCCGCATTCATCCTGCGTTCAAAGATTTCGTGGAAAATGATCTTTGCGATAAGGCGGGTATCATCGCGTGAATTGACAAAAAGATAGATCCCATTCTCATCATACGTGCCGTTATCCCGATGTGGAGCGTTAGAGGTTTCATATTGATGATAATAAATTTGTCCTTTAACTCTTTCTATTTCTTCTCTGAGATTAACCTCATTTAATCCCGGCACATTGGCCGTTTCTACCCGTAGCTGCCTTAAAATTTCCCCAACTGTCCACGCTGATAGTTGAGGGAAGACTCTCCTGTCATCTTTATTCCTTAATAAGGTTTGCTCTTGATCATTTAATTCATCCAGATAAGCAGGCCCTTTGGGCTTTGACAGGCTTAATTTTATTGCCTGCCGGGGCAGCACAACCCTGACGGTGGTTTTATATCCTGTTTCCGTACTCGGCAGGAATTCCAGCCGGCCGCCATGAAGCTGGACAAGGATCTGCGACCAGGTAATGCCAATTCCCATGCCGCCTTCTCGCTCGCCGCGTATTTGAACGTCAAGTGGTGCTGTCTTGGAGCTGACCCTCCAATTCCCCCCCTGGTCCATCCGTGTCGCATTAAAGTTAATGCCTATGCCGTTATCTGAGATCTCAAAAACGAGTTCCTTGCCTTGCTCGTATACGATGAAAGATACCGGACCTGTGCTTCCTGATAAAACATACGCATCAAATGCATTTTTAATCAATTCCACCAAAACGAACGCCAATGACGGTCCAATAATACTGGCACGAACGCCTTGCACCGTTATGGGTTTGCCACAAAATTCCCTTATCCCCTCTTGTTCATACCATCTCATCCTGTCATATACCAATTGATCAATAAGGCCTTTATTGCTTTCCAAAGCCTGTTTTGACGGCGCCTGCCGCCAAAGGGCTTCGAAGCCTTTCTGCAATTCTTCCCGTTTAACGTGACGATTACGGAGAACTTCAAAATCATCAGCATCAAATGATATGCTGTTATTAACCAGTTTTCTTGCTTGCCCGCTTGGGATAGCTTTCGCTGTTGCAGCAGTCTCATGTCCAGAAACCGCTGCATGAGAAACAATATCAACACCGGCATCCCTTATAATGGACCTGAGTTGGCCCAGGAGTTTTCTGTCTTGCGCAATCGGCAACAACACGTCTGAAGAGAATGCCACTTCTTCCTCGACCACGCCATTGACATTCCGATCTGCCAATCTTAAAGATGTTTTTCCTGCCATGAGATCAAAATTGACAAAATAAAGGTCATGGGCATCAAACCATCCACGATATTCCTGGTTCTCCTGCTCAAGCCAATCCTTGAAATCTGTTTCGGTCATTGTAGACTTTGTTGATGTCAAGTCTTGTTTCTTCCGTGCGATAATTTCGTACTCCTCGGGGGTCAGGAAATAAACATACAGCGATCTTCTTTCCCTGTTCCATGGGCCATCCCATGCAAAGCCGCCTTCTATGCCCACTGTAACCAATCTGTTGCTCTTGAAATTTGAAGACAGGCCAAGTTTTCTCGATAAAACCCTTATCGCCGTATCCCTATAAGTCATACCTTGCGGCACATGCGTACCGAAAAGGGACATGCTTAAAGGCTCAAATCGTTTATGATGGGCCCTTCTTTGCAGCAATATCCTCCCATCCGGCGCAACAGGGATAACGTTAACAGCCCGATGCCATAAAAGCAGATCATGCGCTAAATTAGAATCCAGACCGCCCAGCGCCTCTTCTTTTCCATTTTTAAACGTAATAACGTCCACCCTCATCCGTCTGACTTGTGTTTCGGCCAGCCGTCTTTCTATTAACGCTTCCATGGCACGCTTGTCCCTAAGTTCATTATTGCTGATCTTGCGTGACAATTGTGTCAGGTCTTTAACCATTTCCACTCTTGCCTGTTTTTGTTCAGCCGTTGATGCTATATCTGAAACTGGGACCATCCCTTCCATAAATCCAGTGCGATTTAATTTCACACCAAAAGCCCTGGAATCTGCCATGGCCTGAGGGTCTTGCATCTTTTTGGCAATATGGCTGATAAATTCGTGGTAGGTAATTTCCAGACGGTCGGGATCGAACGCTTCAAAATAAGCTGGATGATAATAAATTTCATCCTTCATGTTTGTCGCAGCTATATAGGACAGGCCCTCCCTTGTATTAAGGATTTTCTCATCCTGGGTGACAATAATATAATACCTGCCATCATGCGGGGCCCGTCCCAGGCTAGCTAAACGGTTAAGGTCTCCTTGCAGCGTCTCCCGCCAGTTGTCGTGGAATCGCCCTATAACCGATTTACCCAAGACCATCCTCCCCTTACTGACATTCACCGGGGCCTTGACAATGATCCCTAGCCCAAATTTTGCCCTGGCAGCATCCCGCTGAACCTTGGTAACGGTTTGATTAAAGTTATGATTATTGCCTTGGGCTAAGGCAACAGCCCTATTGATCTGAGGTATCAGTTGATTTGCTAAATCATGCGGTCCTTTGACCAGGAACGCATACACCCCTAAACTTCGTGCCGGTTCAACATCTTTCCTCAGGTCATTGCCCAGGCAGATCGCATTCCTCGCCTCCACATTCATGGCCTTCAGTACTTCTCTGAATGCTTGCGGATCCGGTTTCGGAAGTCTTGCGATCTTAGAAGCAATAAAAACCCTGTCAAAGCATTCCCAGAGGCCGACCTTTTCCAAGATCAACCTAGCATCTCGTTCATTATTATTTGTCAGAACAACAAGCTTATAGCCCCTCTGCCTTACTTCTTTTAATATTGATTTAAGCCTGCTGTCCGTGCTCATCTCAAAGTCAAGAGGATTAACCTTCTCGAGCCCGTACTGTTTGATCTCTGCAACAGTCATTCCAAACGACTCTCCAGCAACCGTCAACCCACCCAGTTCCTGAGCACGCTGTTTCGCCATTTCCCTAGAAATCCCCTTAATCGCAAGGAATTCAAAAAAGACATCTTTGTAAGCTTCTGCTAAAGCAGGGCTCTCGTATAGCGTGTCATCCAGATCAAATATGACCAGCTTATTCGTTGTAAGTTCTTTTAAGAAATTCTCATTCGTAATTTGAATACCAAAAACTCTGATGGCTTCCAGGAACAACTCAGCTTCCTGAGGATTGGCCCTGAAATAAACGATGGAATTCGCCAGGCATTCCTGTTCGGACTTGCCTATGGCATGCTGGGCTTCATGACGGAAGAATTCATTAATCAGGGTTTGGAAAAGAATGGTCGGGCGGTTACCTGCCACATAAGGCGGCGCACGAACCATGATCTCACGCAGGATCAGCGCCTTGTGTAAAGCAGGATCCCATTCAGCGACCGTGCCTTCTTCTTTTTTTCCGAAAGCGATATTGCCAGCCTGATTACTGGCCAATGTTAAGTACTTCTGCTGATCACCCGGTGTTGCCCTCTGCCAGGTCATCTGAACCGGTTTAGGTATGGCTGGATAAGAAATCGGTTCGCCATTTTCTCTTTCGCTACTATTTTCACGGTCCATCAACTTAATGAACAAGTCAGCAACACCCTGCGGCCCTAGGATGTTATACAGCCCCATCCCATCCTTGGTAATATCTTCAAAAGGTTCAAACATGAGGGCCTTTGATTGACGGAAATTCTTGTAAGCAAATTCCTGCAGGCCTTTGCCAAGGAAGATCCATTCGTCATCCTCAACACCATTATGTTCCCTTAATACCTCTACGATCCTGTTTAATGCCGCTTCGTGCAAATCATGGACCTCTCCGGGGAGCCTATAGACCACGTTCAATGCGCCCATGCCAACACTCTTGGCCTCAAACGGCAACTGGGCTTTCTCCAATGCTTCATTGACCTTGGCCCTCAAGACTTCTCTAATATCCGTATGCCCATTATTTCCGCCGATCTCCTTGTTCTTCGGATTGGATAGCCAGTCAGCCATTTCAACCACCACTTGATAAACCCGCTGTTTGACTCTTACCGGCCCTGCTACCTCATTATCCAGCAAGTCTCTAAGAGGCTTATCCAATCCTAAGCCCCTGACTTGTTCCTGCACCAGCTCAAAAACCCTATGGATATTAATGTCCCTATAACTCTCCTTATGTACCATGACCCTAACGCCATTATCATCAAAGGTATATATCTGGAAGCCGGAGTCGCTGCAGATATAAAAGCGGTTGCGCAGATTAATATCAAACTTACTTACAAGCGCTTTCCAGATCTCTCCCTCTCCCAGACCCGTTATCACCACTACCCTTGCTTCCGGTACCCTGATGAAATAATTGGTCCATGCCGCAACCACATCCTCCGGAACATCAAAATCATAGTCGGCATTCGGATAACTTAACGTGTAGGCAAGATTAGTGACGATCGCCCTGGGCAACTTCCGGATTTCATCAGCCGTGGCAATGGGCAGCGCAAAATCGCGCACGTTCTGCATGGTTTCCAATGAATAAATATAGCGTACCGCCTCATCCAGAGTCATCCTCGGCCATACATGTTTGATATTGTAGGCACGGGACATGATCGTCCTGTCAGAATAATTACGGGCCCGCAACGCAGTCCATTCCTTGTCCCTCTTGTAGATGTTGGCAAATATCATGGAGGTGAAGACCTCCGCCAATCTCTGCTCCGGATACAGCAGGGTTGCCTTGGTCTTGGACTTGCTGCCTTCGGCCCTGACTTCCGCTTGCTTGACCTCAAGGATCGGGGCCACGGAGACCTCCAGGCCCTTTTGCCTTAACTCATTGGCAAATTCCCTTATATCTCCATGGATGATACCGCGACGGTATTTGGCCACTGCGCTGAAACTCGTGGCATCGCGGTTCATGCTGGCTTTGGCTTCTTCCTGATTAAGCTTCAATTCGTCAAAATATTCACGTTCAGCTGCTGTCAAATGCGCAAAGGTCCTTTCCGTATCATCCATCAATACCCTGTTGAACAATGCCGTAAATTCATGTTTCGTATAGCGGGAGATGTATTCTATAAAGTCATCATATCTAAAATTCAAGGTCTCATTATCCAGGCTCGGATTAAATATCCAGCAAGAAGGCTTCAGACGGCTGGCCTTGGACAATTCTTCAGGAATACCCTTGGTCATCAGCACCGGCATGATGCTCGTAAAGAAGCTGCCCGGGCCGGCGAAGATCATGCCCTTGGTATTAGCAATGACCCTCTTGGCACGCTCGCAGGCCTGGGGTTCCTTGCCATCCAGGAACCCGAACTTGGTGATCTTGCTCATATGTAACGAATCCGTTATTCTCGTCTGTTCTACCACCAACCGGCCAATAAGATCGAATTCGAATTCCCCGAACTTGACCGGATTGCCCTGTCCGTGGGTGTTCAATATAAATTTGCCTTCTTCGTGTCCATCGTTGAACACGGTGCAAACCGTATGACTTCTTTCTCCAATGATCTCTTCCTGCCATTCCTGTATCTGCGCCCTGTAGTTCTCCATCCCTCTGACAGTCAATTCGTAAATCCCGTTCCTCATGTGATATAACCGAAATTCCTTGAGACCGACAGTCGTAACATCATTCATTTTCAAACGGACGCCTAAAGGTTCTTCCTTTGTGCGAACCTCGAAATTTTCCAGCAGGGCAAACTCAACCGCCTGTTCAAAACTTGAAGGAATGATCTGGACGTTATGAACTCCAAAGAGGACCATCAAATAATCCATGCCGCGGAAATACAGGTTCTCGCGGATGCCTTCCCTGGTATAGGCGCCCATGGTCAACATCGTGGCTGCTAACAGCAGATTACCAATGCTCTGGCCATTGAGGGATATTTTGTTTGTCCGGACATAGTTTTCGTCAAAATCAATGATGACAGGTTCTAATCGCTGCCTGAATTTGGAAAAATGATTGATGTCTTTGCCATTATTAGCTGCTGATTCCTGGATGGCTGTATCCACCAATCCCCTAAATGTTTCAAACTTTTCGTTCTTGCCTGTGCGGCGGCGCAGGATAGCGGCATATTCCTTGCCTGTGAAGCCAGAGATGATGTTCACCAGATCGCCTGCAGCAGGTGTCCATATACCAAACATCTTTTTGATCTCGTCAATGATCACGCGGCTGCCGCCCCCATCATCGAAGGGCGATACCACAAATGCTATCGGCAGATCCCCCATCTTGGCCGTCAATGCCGTCAAATGCTTCTTGATCGAAGCCAAAATCTTGCCCCCTGTACCGCCCACCAGGCAGCTCAAGTAGGTTTGCTCCACAGGACGGAAAATGAACCTGAAATTAGTCTCTAGGAATTTATAGGTCTCTTCATGTGCTGCATCTGTTGAAATTGCTTGTTTGCTGCGGGTCTTGATGATCTGCTCAATGATCTCGTGTAGGATTATCTTAGCGATCGAATTCGTGTTGTCCAACGAGGCCACGAACAAGTAGATATCGTTACCCTCATACGTCCCATTGTCCTTGGCCGCCGGCGGTCCTTGCCCTGGATTTTCATTGTAATAAATGTTCCTCTTGCTGATCTCTTCCTCTAAATTCAGCCATCCAGCGCCAGGAATATACACCCTTGACATGATCACATGCGTCAGTACATTCTCTACTACATAGAAGGGCAGGGTCTTGAAATTATTCTTGTCCTTCAAAAGCTCTCTCTGCTGATCTGTCAACCTTCCTAACATGGCCGGCGGCTGGGCCTGGGCTTTACAATATTGGGCATAGTAGATAGCGCCCACGGCCTGGCCGACCTCGTTATATAACGATTGTTCCACCCCTTCCGGTGCTGCCGGGAAATGCACCTTGATGGCATGCCCTCTGGACTCCAAAATACGCTGGGCTTCTTCCCTCAACATCTGTCCTGCCTTGCCTGTCGTAATTCGGCCCATGATCACCACATGCTCGATCTTCAATAATTGGGCGATCATGATCACATACTCCGCCAAATATTTAGGCATCTCGTTAAAGACGGCCGCGGCGCGGGCATCGCCCTGATCGTAAAGCTTCTGCATATACTTGAGCCGTTCTTTTTCCGTTGGGATCTGGCTCAAATCGATCCCTTCCCTGGCCGCTAACCTAAAGACCGGTCGCTGGCTGATGTATTGCTGCGCTGCTCCGCGAACACCCACAATGGAGTGGCCCTGCGCATTCTCATGCAGATCAAGCACTGGCTTGCCGCCTTCTCCTAAAATTTGTGTCGAGCCATAACCAAAAGCCAGCCCAGTGCCTCCGGACAAGGCCAAAGCGTTGGGCAGATGCATATCCACTGATACCTGTATGGTCGCCGCTTTCCCGTCATTGATCACATGTACAGGAACGCCAAACTCTGCTTCAAATACATCCGCTAAAGTGCTTAAAACCTTCTTGTCTTCGCCCCTCAAGGATTCCACGACAGCGCCAACACCGGTGGCCTTGTTGTCTACGACCACCAGGTTCACGCTGATCCCGATGCCTGACAAAGATTTTGCTTCTACCTTACCTTCCGTTAACAGGTCTTCCATGCCTCCCTTAAGGGTGGCTAAATGGATGTTCTTGTCGGTAATCTTTTTGGGGCTCCAGGTCAATATCTTGTGATGGACCATCTTTCCGTTTTCCATCAGGACATACTTGATGTCTGAACCGCCGATATCCATCCCCGCCCAGATACCTGCCATGTTCACTTGATTAACCGTGTTGATCGGGCTCGATACTGCGTTAGCCAGGGCCCCTGACTCTGTTCTTTCGACCTTTACCTTTGTCCCGTACGCCACATCCAGGAACCTGATGAAGGCTTTAAAGCCTTGATCTGCGGGCAAGCCGCTTAGTTCAGGCGTCATCAAGATATTCTTCATCTCTTCGAAATACTTCCTGTCCGCATCGATCCTTACCTTTTCCCCGCCAAAAATGGTCCAACGGTTATAAACTTCGATGGCAAATCGCCGGGCTGCTTCTTGTTTTTGTTTTGCATTCCCTTCATAAGCCGGGACCAGTAGGTTACACACCTGCCTGAAACCATTCCTGCGTTCATACGCGACGGTCACTTCCTGTGTCTTGCCTTCCACCGGCTTTCCTGCGGGAATAAATGCTCCACTGGCAAGGGTAAGTTCTTTGAAGAATTCTTCGTTGGTAACGCGTACTCCAAACAGGGCAAAAGCTTCCAATAACAGGCGGGCCTCATGGGGGTTGGCTTTGAAATATTCGATGGAATGGGCAAGGCATTCGGCCTCTGTCTTGCCCATGGCATGCTGGGCTTCATGGCGGAAGAACTCATTGATCATGAGCTGGAAGATAATAGTCAGGTGGCTGTTCCTGGCATACGGCGGAGCCCTGGCCATGATCTCGCGCAAGATAAGCACCTTATGCGCCACATCGTCCCATTCGGCAACCGTACCTGCTTCTTTCAGCCCAAAGGCGATATTCCTAAAAATCCTGCTGGCTTGACCTAAATACACCTCCTGGCTGGCGGGTATTGATAGTGGCCAGGTTACTTCAGTGGATTTTAGAACAGCAGGATAATACAAACCATCTTGATCCCCTGTACCATTCCTGTTTTCATGGTCTACCAATTTAATGAAGAGATCCGCCACCCCTCGCGGTCCTAAGATATAGTAAAGACCAATGCCTTCCTTGGTGATGTCTTCGAACGGTTCAAACATGAATATCTTTGAACCTGGGAAATTCTCATGGGCAAATTTCTGCAAGCCCCTGCCCAAGAAGATCCCTTCATCAACACCGAAATTAATGTGTTCTCTTAATGCTTGGGTGACTCTCTGCAATGCGGCCTCTTGCAGATTTTTACCGGTACCCCGTGCTTTATAAACCACGTTCAGCGCCCCTACCCCTTCACTCTGAGCAATGAACGGCAAACTGGCACTTTCCAGGGCTTCATTGACCTTGGCTTTTAAAGCTTCCCTTGCATCCGCATGTCCG
>CAZFON010000053.1:0-9116 GCA_964520185.1 uncultured Planctomycetales bacterium
CTGTAGCTCAACTGGATAGAGCATCAGTCTACGGAACTGAGGGTTACAAGTTCGAATCTTGTCAGGCGCGTTTACATATGAAAACAAACCCGCAGGCATCTCATTCCTTTACAGTCATTTCGGGCCTGGCGCATGAATTGGACTCACCCTTAAAGTCTATCCTGGCCAAGACCAAAAAACTCATCGAAGATTATAAAGATCGCGATTTCGAATATGTCTCCTATAAAGATTTTAAGGTCATTATTTCCACCCTGGAGCAGTTGGAACGCCAGCTTGAGCATTGTTCCTGGACGACCAGCCGCATGCTGTACGTGGGCAAGCGTCATGCCCGGCTGGAAAAGGACAACTGCCAGGTAAATGATGTCATCAAAAATATTGCCGGCGATCTAAGGCAGCAATTGGGTTCTGCCCATATTAAGTTAGTTTTAAGGCTGGGCAAAGTACTGCCCTTGGTGCCTGTTGGACCGGTGGAATGCCATCAGATCATTCATAATGTCATTATCAACGCCATCCAGGCCATGCCTGGCGGCGGGGACATTAAGTTAAGAACGTTTTTTGACAAGGCTCACGGGGCCATCGGCATTGATGTGGTGGACCAAGGGGTGGGGATCGCACCCGACCATTTGCCAAGGGTCTTTGAGCCGTTTTTCACCACCAAGGAGCGCGGTATCGACAAAAGCTCAGGGTTGGGGCTTTCTATTATTTATTCCATCATCAGTGCCGTCGGCGGTTCCATCCGGATCAAAAGCTCTTTGCGCAAAGGCACCACGGTCTATATTTCCCTTCCTGCCTATCAACCAAAATAATATGCTTAACTCCGATGAAATGTTCATGAGAGAAGCCATCCGCCAAGCCAGGTTGGCTAGTCAGGAAGATGAAGTGCCTGTGGGTGCTGTGATCGTCCATGAGAACAAAATCATCGCCAAGGCGCATAACCAGATAGAAATGCTTAAAGATCCCACAGCCCATGCTGAAATGATCGCCATCACCCAGGCAACGAATTATCTTTCATCCAAATGGCTGCAGGACTGTACCCTTTATGTGACTATCGAACCTTGCTCCATGTGCGCAGGGGCCCTGGTCCTGGCACGTATATCCAGGATCTTTTTCGGGGCCCAGGACCCAAAGACAGGGGCTTGCGGTTCGGTCATGAACATTGCCTCTCATGCTGTCCTTAACCATCGCATTGAGGTCTTTGGCGGCATTTTGGCTGAAGAATGTGCCAATATCCTTAGTGAGTTTTTCCAGGAAAAACGTCATGCCCGCCGCATGATGGAGAACTAAGCGGAGTTGTTGAAAATCATTGTTTAAATATATTTTTTTGATATAATACTCATAATCTTTAATATCCCCGTTAGTGTTCGTTTTTCGCGTATTTTTACTTTCCCCAGGGTAAAAAAAGCAAGATTTTGGTAGAAAAAAGTCAGAAATAAGAAGAAATACCCTATTCATATTTTTTATGAATTTAGTTATATTGTATAAAGAAAAAATGAGCTTATGATAAAGAACATTGCGATCACATTTTTGTTTTGTTTGGCCGTACTCATACCGCAAGCCTCTTTTGCAGGGCTTAGTTTAAGCGTCAATCCGGTTGACGGCGGCAATATCCTGCGGTTTGAAAGGACGCCGATCGCAGGCGCTGAGAACAAGAAAGAGATCCGTATCCATATCAGTTCCACCAACGGCAGCAGGTACCAGGTTTTTCAAAGGATCCTTGAACCGATCATCAATGATAAAGGCGAGGCTTTGAATTTACAGGCCGTCTCAGTCCAGACCCTTCCTAATTCCAACAGCACCGGCACGCTTTACCAGCAAAATGCCAGCCCCTTATATATGAGCGATCAATTGCTTTATTCATCGGATGCCAACGGAGACAGCGATGCCTTTGTCATAGGATATAATGTAAACCAGGCCTTGATGAATGTCAGCGGCAATCTCAGGGGCAGGCCTGTCTTTACAGTGCACGGGGAGGGTAATGCTTCAGGCGACCAGGCTACCATCGACGTGTATTTGGAAAAAGCCTCCTCCGGTCTGACGGTGTCCATCAAAGGAGGGCATAACCCTACGAGGCTTCACGTCAGGGGCACGGATACGACCACAAAAACTGCGGATTTCTTGAATGTGTCTTTTTCAGGGAATTTGGGGCAGGAAGTCCGTATTTATCAGACAGTTGAAACCGCGCCTACCAATGAGATGGATGAAAACCTGGACAGCGCTGTTTTAGCGCTGGATCCCGAAGGTTCCACTGATGGATTGCATCTGGCCCTTTCAAGTCCCTTGTCCATTAACAGGACACTTGTTTATTCCAGCAGCAGGAACGAAGACAGCTTTGCCATTTATTTTTTGGTCAATGCCGTACAGGTCCAGGCCCAGGATGCCGGCTCTTATAATGGCCGTGTCAGGTATATCGTTGAGACCTCTCAAGGCAGGCAGGAGTTTCCCATCGATATCCAGTGTGACATACCGCCAATTTTTTCCATGTCAGTAACCACTCCGCCCGGAGGAGTGGCATTTTCGCATATAGTGGCTAACAGCCCCCCCCAGGAAAAAGAGGTCCTGGTCAATGTTGCTTCCAATCTTCATAAGCCATATCAAGTCAACCAAGGTCTTGATACCAACATGACTAACAATCAAGGAAAGGAGTTTGAGAACAAATATTTCACTATCCAGGTTGAAATACCGTCAGGCCAGAGGGGCCAGACAAATTTTGTGGAGTTTTCTCCCATGCAGACCGGCGATTATCCGATCTATTCTTCGGATGCCCGGGGCAGTGGCGCGACCTTCAAGGTGGTCTACCGCCTGCAGGGATATGACCAAATGAGTCCCGGAGATTTTGCAGCGCCGGTTAGATTCTCTTTAAATCAAAAGTAACCTTTGTAACTAAAGGAAAGGGGAGAGTATGAAAAAGATCAGTTTCATCTTGGCAGGTTTTATCCTGTCTTGGACAGCAGGCGCATGGGCGCAAACGACCTTCACCGTATCTGCCAACATTCCGGCGGGAACAGGTGTTGGTTTTACCGTTTCACAGGTCAATGCCACAACCAACGCATTTACTACCATGCCGGCTGGAACGACTGCCTTGAACTTCGGCACCTTGCAGTTGACCAATGTCGGCACCGCCGGCAGTCCCAACTATATCTTCCTGCCTACCATTTATTGGGCGCTTGATATAGCTGTTACAGGCGGCGCAGGGTCTCCGAACACCACCGTCACCTATACCGACGGCGCTAAACCAACAGGCGCTGTCAGCTCTTTAGGCGTTAAGGGCACGGTAATGTTCACTAAAGAGGTGTATACCTCTTCGACCACTCCACCAACAGAGACAGGCATCGGAACCAAGAAAAGGTTCCTTGATCTGGTTTCCTTTAATGTGCCGGCTTCATCAGTGTCCGGCGGTTGGTTGAGGGCCTATATTGGTATCTGGAACGGGAACACCACTCAAACCTTTCCCGATCCTTCAAACGGCCAGCCATTTACTACAGGGGATGCGGCCGGTACCTATACAGGTACGCTGACTTTTACAGAGACAGTAGGATAGTCAAGTGATCGTCAGGATCGTTTTTTTAGCATTTTTTGCATGTGGTGTTATCGCCGGAGAGGCCCAAGCCCAGCTTTACCTGGAAAACGGTAAGGTGGTTTTGGCCGTCTCCGGCGGGGAACACACCAACGGCAGTTTGATCATCCGTAACACCTCTGCCGATCAGGCGGATGTTAAGGTCTACTGGGAGGACTTTAAATACAAGCCTCCCTATGACGGCAGCAAGGATTTCCTGCCGGCAAGTACCGTGACCGGTTCAGCAAGCCAGTGGGTCACTTTTTACCCGCAAAGTTTTTCCCTGCCTCCTTTTGGCCAGCAAAAAATTGATTATAGCGTCGCTGTCCCAGGTTCCATTGACAAGGGGCATTACGGCGTTTTATTTTTTGAAAAAAGCAGCCTGGCCGTTACCAATGGAGAAGGGGTCAATCTTGTCACCAGGGTGGGATGCCTCTTTTTTATTGAACCCACGGACAAAAATAAAAATGCTGCTATTGAAAATGTCAAACTTGAAGGTAATGAGAGCTTTAGCGCCAGTTTTGCTAATCATGGGAATATCATTATTATTCCCCGCACCACGTATTACATCATGCAGGAGGGCGGACTGGTGCTCCTGCGGGGCGAAGCCAATAAAGTGTACGTTCCGCCGGGTGCTGCCGCCACTATAGAGATCCCGTTAAAGAAGAAATTAAGTCCAGGACGCTATACCTTGGTCGTGAATGCTGATTTGCAGGAAGGCGATGTCGCTGTCAAGGAAATTAGCTTGGCCGTGGATGCTTCCGGTCAAATAACCATAGTTAATTCCTAAGGAGTCCAAAATCATGCAGACCCCCATCATGCTGATCCGGTTGGTTTTTTATGATCAGAAAGACCCTCATATGGGGCCTTGGTTTAGTCGTTGTGGCGGCGTTAAACCTTCCCGCATTTGCTGACCAATCCATAGGCTTCCAGGAATATTTTAGGAAAGGCGTCAAGGCCTTTGAAGCGCATGATGAGGCAGAGGCCCTTCGTTGCTTTAAGATCGCTGAAATTTACGATCCCAACGACGTACAGCTTAAAAAGTACCTCGATATTTTAAAGCAGGAAGGCGTGACCTATGAGCTGCCGCCTTCGACAGTCCCGCCCGAGGAATCAATAGGTTACAAGTACTATTTGCAAAAGGGTATGGAGGCTTATCAAAGTCACGATACCACAAAAGCGATCTACTATTTCAATATTGCGTTAATCTTTTATCCCGATTCAAAGGAAGCTGACCGTTATCTTCGCATGATGGCCCAGCCCGTCCCGCAAAAGGTCCAGCCGGTAGAGGAGATCAAGTCGGCCAAGGAAGAACTGGTTTCACAAGAGTTGGCCCGGCAAGAAGAGACTTCCCAACAATTGGAGCAAGCTTTCCGGCGATCGACGCAGCAGGTCGCGGTGGCCGTTCCATCATCTACCAGCGCCACACAGACCCAGCCGGCCACCAATACTGCTCAAGCGCCATCGACCACACAAGTACAGGCTGTTTCTAACACTGCCCAAGCACCGCCCTCGCCGCAAACGCAGCAAGGGGCACAGGCACAGCCCGCTGTAATAACCAGTACACAAAGACAGCAACCGGCGAACGCGGCGCAGGTCACCTATATCCCGCCGCCTAAGCCCAAAGGCCCTATCCCGGTTTTATCCTTAAACCAATTGATCAATAATGGCGCACTTAAGCCAAAGCTCCAAATCGAATTGCATTCATCCTTGATCATCGAAGCTAAGAACATACAACGGTTTTTGATCGTGGATGAAGGGTTTATCGGCGCCAATATCATCGATGCCGACCATCTTAGGATCGATGCCTTAAGGATTGGTAATACCTTTATTCATATTTGGGATGATTATGGGCGGCATTCTATTTACCTGGAAGTTGTTTTCCCCAAGAGCATGGCGCCTGTCAATCCCGTTATAGGCAGCGTACAGCATGCGCAGCCTTTTATCGTGACTTATTCCAATGACTATAGCACCTATTATCAAGGCAAGGATATTCCAAAGCTTAAACGCGAGAGTTATTATTTTAACCAGTCACTGGCTGTGACCGGAGAGACGCCTTACGGATTTTTTGATGCTTCAGGCAGTTATACGGAATTTAATAACTTTTCCCAGTTTGATACCTACACCATAGGTTTAAGCCAGATACCTATTGAAGGCACAAGCAATTTTAATTTGCGCGGCTATGATGCTGTACGTTATCTGTCCCCCTTGACCATGCCCGGCACGCGTTTAAGAGGCGTTTTTGCGGACGTTGATCTAATGGATGATCTAGTAGGTCTGTCGGTCAGCCACGGTCAGGAACAGGTCCCTCTGGGGTTTCTTAGCACGGGCAATGCGGCTAATGTATCTACATTTAATAATTCCTATATTGACGCTATGAAATTGACGCTTTTTCCAAAAAGCCAGACCGACCGTTATTCGGTGAATTTTGCCACAGGCTATGGCTCGGACCGCCCGTCTTATTTAAGCGACCATGTTTATTCCCTAGAAGGCCTGCATAAGTTCAATGATTTTTTGACCCTTAATGCCGAAGAGGGCAATGACAGCAGTCATGATTCCCAACTGGCTTCCTTAAAATGGGAGCAGGGGACTTTCAGGACCGGGCTTAATTTCAGGCATGTCGACAGAAATTATGCAACGGTGTCGGTCTTACCCGCAAACCAGGGAGAAACAGGGGCCTCGTGGGTGACTGAAGGTATTTTTAATAATGTTACGCTCAACTCTTTTTTTGAAGCTTATCAGGAACATCTTTTTGCCAACCCTGATAATCCCCGCGCTTTTAATTATGACGGCAACGGACAACTGAGGGTGAATTTGACCAGGTCAATCTGGACCGATTCAGACTTTAATTTTATCGATACGGAAGGCGAGATCTCTCCCCAAAAAAGCATCCAGTTCAACCAGCGTCTTTCCAAGAGCTTTGGCATCTGGAATTCTTTAAAGGGGACAATATTCACCAGTGCCGGTTTTCAAAGCAGCCGCGCCACAACCTCGAACATTGATAATTTTAACCGCGAAAATGTGATCGCCGGTATCCAGTTACCGTTGACCAACGCTATTTCATCTTATGCTAATTTTGAATATGACTGGTTGGATCAGACCCATATGGGCGGCCGCAGTCATCCTAAAGTGATCAATACAGGCCTTGCCTATCAAAAGCAATTAAATCCCAAGGTTTCCTTTAATGCTCAGGTGGATTACCGTAATGAACTGGGTATACACCCAAGCACAAGCATTCTTTCCGGACAGCAGAGTGTCATCTTAACCAGCGGCTTCAGCTATAATCCTACCTCAAATGTGAGTTTTTTTGCCGATGGAGAGGCAAGTAAGATCACCTCCCATATCGGCAACCTGCCTTATGATGATTTTGAGGTCCATTTAGGAGTGCGCATCACCTTTGGCGGGGCCACTTATTGGGATCCTTTGGGCACTGTAGCTGGGATCGTATTTAAGGACGCCAAGGGAGATGGGAAATACGTTCGAGGCTATGAAGGCATCCCGGGAGTTAAGATCAAGGTAGGGGACAAAGAAGCGGTGACTGATGCGCATGGCCGTTACAGCGTTCAAGTACACGCCAAGGCAGTGACAGTGTATCCAGTATTGGATACCGTTCCCGGTGGGCTTCTTTTCTCAACCCTTCAGACCTTGGATGTGCCTATTATTCAAGGACGCACCAGTAAGGCTGACTTTGGTTTTACAAGCTTGACAGGGATCTTCGGTATCGTCTTTGTAGATAAAAACGGCACGGGAGTGCCCAGGGAGAATGACAAGTTTGTCAGTAGGGTCAAGATCACCCTGGATGGCAAGGAAATCCAGAGGACCGATGTGCATGGGACATTTTATTTCAGGAAGGTCAATCCCGGCAAACACACTATTGTCATTGACATTAATACACTGGCCATTGATTTGATACCAACACTTAAATTGATCAATACGATAGATGTTGCCGAAGGCACGAATTATGTATTCAATGTTCCTTTGCAGGTCAAGAAAGAGGAGAGAGAAGAACAATAATCAGGGTACTACGATAGAAGTCAACTGGACCAGCTTATTGCCTCTGAGCACCATTTGAGTCTGGACAAATTGAAAAGGAGTGCTGGCCGGTAGTGCCAGGCCAGCACCATTGCTAGACATGACATGTTCGGGGATGGTAACGGCGATCTGGAATGACGCGGTCCTGGTAACCCCGCAAAATGACGGTTCTTCTTGCAGGACAAGAAAGATGATTATTAATACCAGGAAATACAACTTTGACATTTCGTCCTCCTTTTGTTGAGAGCGACCCCGAAAAAGAGGACGAAATAAGCGTAGAGTAATGAATAATACCACGGCAACCAGACAACCATACTCATCCCCAGATAAGCTTAGGCTCACGGCTTTGCGTCCTACTCTTTCAAGTAGTTTGCCTTTTTCGAGTTTTTAAAGAGCGTTTTCCCAACCCACATTTGAAGTGTAACATATATTTTTTGACTTTGCCAACGGGTGGGGTACAATTGTCCTGGTCCTATGACACGTCGATTAGAGATCCTAAGTGTATATCTAACAGGGTTTTTGCAAGGCCTGGTATTGGTGGTTGTACCGTCGGCAGGCCTTGTTTTTACCGGTCCTAATGGATTTGATTTCTCCAGCAGCGAATACGGGGCCCTTTTTATCCCGCAGGTCTTGGGTGCTATTGTCGCATGCCTATTAGGACCGTCCCTGGCAAAACAATGGGGGATCAAGACGGTTTACCGCATAGGCCTGTTCTTTAATGTCCTGGCCATGTCCCTGATCGCGGCAAGCCAGGGAGTGATGGCCAATCATCATATGGCTTATGCCTTTGTTATCCTGGGGACCGGTTTTGTGGGGGCCGCCTTTGGGTTAACGCTTCCTGCCATCAATGTTTACGCAACAAATTTCTTCCCTAATAGATCTGCTTCTGCCTTGTCCGTTTTATATACCCTTTTAGGTGCCGGTACAGCCCTGGCCCCGTATCTGGTCACAGTCCTGGTGTGGGTCGGATGGTGGCTGCTTCCTCTATATGTAGCCTGGGTCCTCATGGTCCTTTGGGCCGCTACCTTTATTTTGTCTTTGCAAGACCAGAGGCTTGTTTCCGATGGCGTATCTCCTATTAAGGATGGGGCTTTCTTGCCATCCAGGGTCAAACTATTCATGCTCATCATTTTTTTATATGGATTTTGTGAAACCATTTTTGCCAACTGGGCCATCATTTTTTTGAATAAGGAAAAAGGTTTCTCCCTTGAAGATGCAGGGTATGCCTTAGCGGCATTTTGGGTGATGGTCAGCGTTGGAAGGCTTTTAATCTCGATTTTATCCATCTGGGTCTCTGCCAAATGGATATACATGATATTGCCTGTGTTCATAACAATGGCACTATTGGCCACAGCCAAGGTATCAAATGCCACTGGAGGGGTCCTTTTATTTGGCTTTGCCGGCTTAGCCTGTTCAGGCTTCTTTCCGCTGACATTTAGTTTTGGGCAAAAGGGTTTTGAATACATTGCTGAACGTGTGTCAGGCTGGATCATGGCTGCTTATATGCTGGGTTTTGGCGTTGCTGCCTACG
>CAZFON010000054.1:0-9104 GCA_964520185.1 uncultured Planctomycetales bacterium
CAGCATGCCCTTATTGGAAGTGTACGAGGTGAAGCCTTGCTCGAGGGATTCAATGGCCCTCGCGCGCACATGCCAGGGGGTCACGAAATCCGGCTCCCCTACTCCCAGGGAGATCACGTCCTTCATGCCCAACACCAGATCAAAAAATGCCCTGATGCCTGAAGGGGCCACTTCATCAACGCGTTTGGAAATTCTCATCTAGATCCCTCAATACGAAATGTTCTGCCTATGCTCGCTCTTGGGGTGTTTAAAGATCTGCCCCTCTTCTTTGTACTTGCGCAACAAAAAGTGCGTGGCCGTCTGGCGCACATTGGCCATAGACGAAAGCTTGGCAGCTACAAAATCCGCTACGGTGTGGATGCTGTCGCCTTCCACGACCACCAGTAAGTCAAACCCGCCGGAAAGCAGATAACAACTTTTGACTTGAGGGTAGCTGTAGATCCGCTCGGCGATACAGTCAAAACCGACATCTTTTTGAGGGGTGATCGACACCTCGATCAAAGCGCGTACCGTTGAGGCGTTTTTTTTAACTTTAGACATTCTACGTCCCTCCTTGATTGCCACCTAACGTCTTGTCGTATTCAGCTGGCGCTCCAATGCCGCCACCTCTTCTTTTAAAACCTTGACATCTTGCCGTAATACCCCGATCTTATCGCGCAGATGGTTATTGCTGGCGTCTGTTTCTACCATGGCGTGGACCATTTGTTTGCGCTGGGCCGGCCAGGAAACGGCCAGCAACGATGATCGCTTCAGTTCATCCATGCGGGACACATAATCATTAATGCTGGCTTCGAGCTTTTCTTTGCGCATATTAAGCTCTTCATAACGCCGGGCATTGGCCTGCCGGGTGTTGCCTGCCTTGAGCTCTTTGAGTTCGTCTTGCAAGAGGGCTTCCTGGCTGTTCTCATATTCCAGTTGCCTGCGCCACTGGGAAAGATCGTCTCCTGTCCCTTGCCGCCTGCTCAACGCCCTCCATTGTCCATCGAGGTCCCGGGATTGCTCTTTTTTGGCCTTCATGGTCTGCAGGTATTGCTCGATGAGCAGCTGCTGATCTGTACGGCCATGTCTCTGTTTTAAGAACTTCGACCATTGGTCGATCCGGGACTGCTCTGCGTCTATCGCTCTTTGTAATTCCTGCACCTGCTCGGTCAATCCCTTATGTTCAAGCAGCAGCCCATTGTTCTTGACCACCAGACGCTGGGCCTTGGCCTTGATCACATCCAGGGTCAATTGCCATTGGTCCGGAGTTGCAAATTCTTCAGGGACCTGGGCCTTGACTTCAAAGGTCCAGAACAATGTCGCCGCAAGGATGATGATACGAAATTTTACCATATTATAGCATGTGTGGATCGTGCACTCACGTCAATTATAACGGGTTATTCTCGATGGGGCAAGGATGAGCGAAGAAATCTCTGGGTCATTTATTGTCTACAAACATAAAACCTTTGATACGACCGTTTGCATCCCTCATCTTGGAAGTCATTTTTGCCGCTTGATCTTGCGGACACTGGTCTTCAAAAACCACGATCAGTTTGCGGCTGGGTTTTGAGCGGTTATGGACCTTGGCCACCGGCTCCTGTCCCAAAAAACAGCCCTTGGTATAAGAGACATAGTCATCTTCATGCACATTTAGGATGAATTCATCCGCCTGATAATCAACACCCATGAGCGGCATGCCATGTTCCAGGCGATAAAGCGTAAACTCTCCATCGCTAATGCTGTTGGCATGCGGCTGGCTGTCCCAAACGATACTGTTGTCATCTAGACCGATATAAACACCCCTGTGACCCGGTTCAAGGCGCACATGGCTCAATTTTGCGTAACGCTCCAGATGTTTCAAAAGATTATCTGCGGCGCATGCCGGCACGCTGATGAAAAACTCTTCGTCGCTGGCTCTCTGCTGGCGAATGGTGGCGATGATCCGCCCGTGCTGGGTTAAGAAAGCATTGAGCGGGCTCTCCAGGGTGTTGGACGTAATGCCGTTCAAGAAGGAGGCCGCATTCCCCTTAACGATCAAGACCGTATCATCAAGTTTATACAATCGCATAATTCCCTTGAGTTTTGATTGTTGAAGACGAAGCTGCTATTCTATTTTCGAAACATTAAGGGATTTTTGGTCAAAAGTCTGCGAGGTTTTACAACAATTTTTTCCAAATACGGAGAAGCTTTAAGAAAAAATTGTTGTAAACCGAAGCAGACGACCAAAATATCCCCGTTTCGAAAATAGAATAGCAGCTTCGTCATCACGCGATCCCAAGAACAACAAAAACTAAATTATCCCTTACTTATTTTACGTGCCAAGGCCAGAGCCTCGGCCTTGGTCTTGATTTTGCCCAGGGCCGCCGCTTCCTCGATGCTGCCAAGGACCTTTCCGAACAGGACCGATGGTTTTAACTTTAAAGTTTTGATCAGATCATGGCCTGTCAACAGCCTGGGCATTCGCGTCTTTTCTTTTGATTCAAAATAGCGCCCAATGATCATATGACAAATACCGGCATGATGGCGGGTCTTTGCCCTGGTGGTCAAAGGCCCGCGGGTGGCAGCCTGATCTGCCAGGGCCAGGATCGCCACACTCGCCGCTTCCTCACCGGTGTCCCTCAAGTACCTGAACACCGCTTTGGGGCTGGGGACCTTGAAATTTGATAAGTACCCCGGCCTCAAATGCAGGCGCACCGCATCTTCCAGAAAATAACGTTCTTTGACGGACAATTTCAAATGTTTGGCGACCTGTCGGGTGATGCGTCCTCCTGCATGTTCATGGGTGTGAAAAGTCACCCGCTTGCCTTCCACCCTCCGGGTTTCCGGTTTTCCTATATCATGCAACAAGGCCGCCATTTTCAAAAGGGCCAGGCGCTCATGCGCCCCGCCGATAGGCTCATGCAGATACGCCTCCAGGTGTTCTTGACGGACTATCTCATCAACGATCTTTTCCATTTGTTTGAGGGCCTCCAGGGAATGCTCCCACACGTCCAAATGGTGAAAGCCTCCCTGATGTGTTCCCTTCATGACCGTCAACTGCGGGATAACCTGAGGCAAAAGGCCGATGTCATCCATGGCGCAAAATGTTTCATAAGCGCGGCTTGAGGCCAGGATCCTGAAGATCTCCTCACGGATCCTTTCCACCGCGACCGAAGAGATCAAAGGCACGTCCTTCTTGATCCGCCGTAAAGTTCGAGATTCTATTTTAAATCCCAGGCTGGCTGTAAGGCTGAAGGCGCGCAATAACCTTAACGGGTCTTGCTCAAAGACCCTGGGGTTTGTCATGCGCACCACACCTGTCTTTAGATCCCGCCGGGCCATGCGGACTTCCAGGGGCTCTGCGTCTTGCGACAAAATATCCACGGCCAGGGCGTTAATGGTAAAATCCCTTAAATTTAAGTCCTCCTGGATGCTTTTGCCCCGCCAATCGGTAAAATCAAAGGTCCATATTTCCCCATCTTGTTTTTTGACCAGCCGTGCCGAGCCATGTTCCCGGTCCAAAAGCACAAAACTAGCCTTGATGCGGCGGGCAAGTTTTCTTGATAAAGCGATAGCCCCGTCGTTGACGGCAAAATCAAGGTCATGGCCGCGACGCTTGAGATAATGATCGCGCAGTGCGCCGCCTACCAAAAATACGCGTTTGCCGCTGCCCTTAAGCTCCTCTCGAAGCAGGGACAAAGGAGGATAAAGGCTCAGTAGGGACTTGATCATTGACTTTTACGGTTGGGGCTGCGAGGATTTCTGCAACACTTCTTCGGACACAAAAATGGGCGCTTTAAAACGAACGGCCAGGGCAATGCTGTCCGAAGGCCGGCAATCGATGGCCTGGGAGACGCCGTCCTTGGTTTTGATCTCCAATTTGGCATGGAAGGTATTGCTCACCAGCTTATCAATGACCACCCGCTCAAGGCTGGCTCCCAACACCTGCAGCACGCTCACCAAAAGGTCATGGGTCATGGGACGTGGCACGTCCACACCCGAGATCTTGATCTTGATGGATGAAGCCTCCATGAAACCGATGACGATGGGGATCTGGCGCTCCCCCTCCTTTTCCTTGAGCACGATCACCTGGTCCTGGCGTTTTTCATCAATGATGATCCTGGATAATTCGACTTGTACCATATTATTTGATTTCCTTAAAGGTCCGTTGTCTTAAACCTTATTTGTAAAACGGCTTTTCACTTTCTTCAGCTTTTTGAGTTTTTTGTTCTTGCTTAAAATGATCTGCAACTCGTCCATGAACTGGTTGACATCGCGGAACTGGCGGTAAACAGAGGCAAAACGCACATAGGCCACCTCATCCACGACGGAAAGCCTGTTCATGACCATTTCGCCGATGTCCTTGGAATAGATTTCCCGGTCATATTTCTTGCGGATGGCATGCTCGATGTCATCCACCATGGCCTCGATGGTCTCCACCGCTACAGGCCTTTTTTCGCAGGCCTTCACCAGACCGTTAAGGATGCGCGTGCGGTCAAAGGCCTGGCGCCGGCCGTCGCGCTTGACCACCATCAAAGGCACGGCCTCGATATACTCGTAGGTGGTGAAGCGTTCCTCACACTTGGAGCATTGGCGCCGGCGGCGGATGGATGTGCCGTCACTGTTAAGCCTTGAATCCATCACATTGGTCCCTTTATATCCACAAGACGGACAACGCATAAAATAAAATTCTCTCTGTTTTACAGGTCGGAATAAATAGGGAACTCGCCTGCCAGGCGCTCGACGCTAGAGCGCACCTTGGCCAATTCTTCTTCGTTGTTGCCATTCAGCACGCAACGGTCGATCAATTCCGCGATCGTTTGCATCTGGGGCTCCTTCATGCCGCGGGTGGTGATAGCCGGCGTACCGACACGGATACCGCTGGTGACCACCGGAGGCTGGGGATCAAAAGGGATCAGGTTCTTGTTGACCGTGATCCTCACCCTGTCCAAAAGGATTGCCGCTTCCTTGCCGGTGATGTTCTTGGGCCGCAGATCCACCATGAACAAATGATTGTCCGTTCCGCCTGTCACTATGCGAAAGCCTCTTTCTGTCATAGCCTTGGCAAAAGCTTTGGCGTTAAGGATGATCTGCTTCTGGTATTGCTTGAACTCCGGCGAGAGCGCTTCTTTAAAAGCCACTGCCTTGGCCGCGATGATATGCATCAAGGGGCCGCCCTGGATGCCGGGAAAGATGGCGCTGTCGATCTTCTTGGCAAATGCACTTTTGCAAATGATCATCCCTCCACGGGGCCCGCGCAGGGTCTTATGGGTGGTGGTGCTCACGAAATGGGAGTACTCGACCGGATTGGGATGCAGCCCTGCAGCCACCAACCCCGCAAAATGGGCCATGTCCACGAACAAATACGCGCCAACCTTGTCCGCGATCTCCCGGAAACGTTTGAAATCCAGGACCCGCGAATACGCCGAATAGCCGGCCACGATCATCTTAGGTCTATGCTCCAGGGCCAGGCGTTCAACTTCGTTCATGTCAATAAGCTCTGTTTTAGGATCAACCTTATAAGAAACAAAATGATAAAGCCGGCCGGAAATGTTGAATTTCAAGCCATGGGTCAAATGTCCGCCGCAAGCCAGGTCCAGGCCCATCACCGTGTCCCCTGGATTTAACGCCGCCATGTAGACAGCAGTATTGGCTTGGGAACCTGAATGCGCCTGTACATTGATGTGCTCCCCGCCGAAAAGCTGCTTGGCGCGCTCTAGGGCCAGGCTTTCTGCCACATCGACAAATTCACAGCCGTTATACCAGCGCGCCGACGGATAGCCTTCGGCATACTTATTGGTCAAAACGCTGCCCGCCGCCTCCAGGACCGCGGGAGACACGATGTTCTCCGACGCGATCAATTCCAGGTTGTTTTTCTGACGCTCAAGCTCATTACGGATAGCTTCAAAGATCTGTGGATCGGTTTTTTGCAAGTGCTTCATTTCGAGAACTCCCTTTCTATATCCTGGATCTGTCCTTTGCGGCGCAAATGCCGTCCTCCTTCAAATTCCGTCGATAACCAGATCTTGATGATCTCAAACATGGTCGCCTCTTGTGTGTACTTGGCTCCCAGGACCAGCACATTGCTGTCATTATGCTGACGGGAAAACATCGCTGTTTCCTTTTGATAAACCAGGGCCGCATAAATTCCAGGTATTTTGTTGGCGGCAATGGAGTGCCCAATGCCTGTCATGCACAAAAGGATCCCCCGGCTGCCGGGATGGGCCACCACCTCCGTGCTTACCTTATAGGAAATAAGGGGATAATCACAATCGATGCCCTCCTCATGCGTTCCAACATCCACTGTCTCATGTCCGAGCGACTTGACATACGCATCGACTTTTTTCTTTAATTGAAATCCCCGGTGGTCCGCGCCTATATAAACCTTCATCAAAGCAACTCCTCTATTTTGACTACTGCTTCCTCGATGGTCGTCATGCATTCCGCATACGCGGTATGCGGCTGGCCAATGGGGTCAGGCACGTCCAGGTCCGCTTCAATACCCCGTTGAGTGCTGGCGAATTCCTTTAACAAATAAACCCTTTTTTCTACCGACGGCACCCTCTCCAGGATCTGCGCGCGGTGGGCCCTGGTCATGGCAATGATCAGGTCCGATTTCTTGAGCATGATGTTGCCCACGGGCCTTGAAATATGCGCCACGGCATTGATCCCGCGCTCCCTTAAAACGGCGATGGTTTCCTGGCTGGCCAGGGACTTAAAGAAAACGCTCGTTCCCGCCGAATGGACTTCCACGTCTTCACGGCCGATCAACTTGGCTTTCAGTAAATATTCCGCCATCACCGAACGGCAGCTGTTCCCCGTGCAGACAAACAAGACGCATTTTTTATTGATGGTGCGGTCCACGTCCTGCTGGGTGATGACCCCGTCGCGCGTTACTGTCGGGTGCGTCTTGGTAAAATCAAGGATCGTGGACGAGATCCCAAAATCGACCGGCCCGCTGTCTAATGCCAGGTCGACCAAACCGTCGAGGTCTTCCAGGGCCTCCTGGCAATTGGTCGGCGCCTTTTTGCCTTCCAGGTTCGCCGACGGTGCGGCAATGGTGCAGCCGCTTTCTTCAACCAAACGCAAGGCCACGGTATGGTCCGGCATGCGGATGCCCATGGTCTCGCCTTCATCCCGGGCCGGCACGATCACCGTCAAGGGGCCGGGCCAGAACTTATCGATCACTTTATATAAATTCGGGTGCGTGTAGCCCGAATAATTCTCAATGATCCCCCGCTGGGCGATCAAAATGGAAAAAAGCTTTCCGTCCGCGCGGCGCTTGACCTCTCGCAGCCTGTCCATGGTCTTGGGATTATTGGAGTCCGCTGCGATGCCGTAGACAGTCTCTGTCGGGAAGATGACCAGCCCGCCCTGGCGCACAATGCGCGCGGCCTCGGCGATCTTCTCTGGCTCAGGTATAGCTGAGTCGACCTTCAAAACTTTAGTGGCGGCCATAAGCGATGTCCCGGCGAAAAAACATATGGTCAAACTCGATTTTCTCCACGGCATTATACGCTTTTGCTGCCGCTGCTTCAAGGTTTTGCCCCAAGGCCGTCACGCCCAAAACCCGGCCTCCATGGGTGACAAGGGTGCCGCCGTCATTTTTGGTGCCTGCATGAAAAACGACCGTATCCTGGTCCTTGACCTCTTCCAGGCCCTTGATGGCAAATCCCTGCTGATATTTACCCGGATAGCCGCCGGAAACGATCACCACACACACGCACGCCTGCTCATCCCATTTGACTTTTATTTCATGAAGCCTGCCCTCACAAGCGGCCAAAAAGACCTCGACGATATCAGACTGCAAACGGGGCAGGATACTTTGGGTCTCAGGGTCGCCGAAGCGAACATTGAACTCCAGGGCCTTGGGACCGTCGGCCGTTAACATCAGCCCGGCAAACAGCACGCCCTTAAAAGGATTGCCTTCCTGGTACATGCCGCGGACAGCGGGTTCGATGATCCGGGTGATGATCTGGTCTAACAGCTGGGCGTCAACCTTGGGGCTGGGGGAAAACGCTCCCATGCCGCCGGTATTAGGCCCCACATCATCATCAAAGACTCGCTTGTGGTCCTGGCTCGTCGGCAAGACCAAAAAATGTTTCCCGTCGCAGACCGCCAGCACCGACGCTTCCGGGCCAGACAGGCATTCTTCCACCACGATCTTGTCTCCCGAGGCGCCGAATATTTTTTTGACCATCACCTCTTCAACCGCTGTCTGGGCTTGAGGCAGATTATCACAAACGTAAACCCCTTTGCCTGCAGCGATACCATCGGCCTTTACGACCAGGGGGAACTTGGCTTCTTTCAAAAAATCCAGCGCTGCGCTGGCTTCGTCAAAAATATTGTACCCCGCGGTCGGAATGTTGCAACGGCGCATGAACTCCTTGGCCATGACCTTGCTGCCTTCCAGTCCCGAAGCGGCTTTCGTAGGCCCGAAGATCTTCATGCCCTTGCTTGTAAAAACATCCACGACACCGGCAACCAAACTGGCTTCCGGGCCGACAACGGTCAGGTCGATCTTTTTATTCAAGGCAAACTGCAGGAGCAAATGTACGTCATCGACAGCGATATCCACGCATTCCGCGATCTGGGCAATGCCGCCGTTGCCCGGCGCGCAATAAAGCCGTTTGACCTTGGGGGATTGCTTGATCTTCCAGCACAACGTATGCTCCCTGCCGCCGGAACCTATGACTAAAACATTCATTCCATGGCCCCTATTTAAAAATGACTTTATGCTTTGGGTCCCGTATCACGTCCCCGATGACAAATGATCCCACTTTATGCTTACGCAAAAGGGCCCGCACACCGGCCAGGTCCCTGGGCGCAACCACCAAGGCAAAACCGATGCCCATATTAAAGGTGCGGTACATCTCGTGCTCCGGAATGGCACCTTTTTTCTGGATGATCCCGAATATCTCAGGAACAGGCCAGGAACCTTTTTTGACGCTGAAACATAATCCCTTGGGCAAAACCTTGGTCAATTTTTCATACCAGGCCCCGCCTGTCATATGCGCCATGCCCTTGATAGAGAATTTCTCTAATAATGCCAATACCGGCTTAACATAAATGCAGGTTGGCTTAAGTAAAATTTGCGCGTAGAGTTTTTGCTCTTTGGTGCTTAATGCTTTACGGGCTAAAGAATA
>CAZFON010000055.1:0-9103 GCA_964520185.1 uncultured Planctomycetales bacterium
AGTTTTTTACCCACCTCGGAGGTGCCGTCCTTACTGCCGTCGTCAACCACAATGATCTCATCATAAGAGCCGGCAGGTATGGCAGCGACTGTTTTTGCCAACACAGGTGCCACGTTGTAAGCAGGCATAACAATAACGACTTTGGGTTTGGTCATGATTCTTTATTATATACAATTATGACGGCCATGCCAACAAATGTGCATTTTGTTTAAGCCAGTGCTCGTCTTGTTTATAGTCAGGTATCACGCCGGCCACCTCCTGCCAGAAGAGGCGGGAATGGTTTTTTTGCCTTAAATGCATCAGCTCATGAATGACGACATAATCCACCACCCTTTCCGGCGCCATGATGAGCCTCCAGGTGAAATGCAAGGAGTCCTTGTGGCTGCAGGAACCCCATTGCCTTGAGGCGTTACTAAGCCTGAGAGAGCGGTATTTTAAACCTGTTAATTGGGAGTAATGTTCGACCCTGGCAGTGATATAATCCAAGGCCTGGGACTTATACCAGCATTCCAAATGGTCACGGGCATTGTTCAAGACCAACGGGGATATCTTTAAGGACCCATCGAAGATGATGGCTTTAGGAAGATCTTCGTTGCTTAAAAGCTGGTAGGGTTGGCCCAAAAAAAGGAACTCTTCACCAGGCTGGAATTTTTTGACCTTGATCATGGTATCAAAAAAATGAATTTAGGCATTTCATTCAATAATACAATACTGTACCATGAAATTGATGCAATCAGGCAAAGCTCCTAGAAAATCTTTTCTGGAAGGTGATTTACTCTGCCTTCTTTTGCTCTTAGCCCTCTCCTTGTTTGTCTGTTGGCCGTTCCTAAAAGATAATTTTATAACAACAGTGGATGGCGGGGACCATTTGCTGCGCCTTTTTGCCATGCAATCATTCATCGGCAAAGACCAATGGTTTGTGCGTTGGGTGCCTTATCTGCACGGCTACGGTTACCCGGAATTCAATTTCTATCCCCCGCTCGTGGCCATGGTGGGTACCGTTCTGGTCAAGGCAGGTTTAAGTCTTGTCTGGTCGCTGAATTTGACCTGTGTTCTTTTCATTTTTTTAACAGGCTTGACGATGTATATCCTTGCCAAGGAGTTTTGGGGAAGGCAAGGAGCTTGTCTTTCGGCAGTGGCCTATCTTTTTGCCCCTTATTTAATGGTGGATTATTATGCCAGAGGCGATTATTCCGAAGCCGCATCTTTTGCTTTTTTACCGCTTATTTTCTGGGCATTTTTAAAGCTTTATCAGGAACAAAAGGTCTTCTATTTGGTGATCGGAGGCCTTTCAATAGCCGGACTTTTTTTAGTCAATAATTGCGTTACCCTGATCTTTTTTCCCATTATTCTTTTGTATATCTTTTTATTGTATTTTTCAACGGGCCGCCGTCATCTCCCGCTTTTGATCAGTCTGGCAACTTTTGCTTTAGGCATGGGCCTGGCTGCCTTCTTTTGGCTTCCGGCTTTCTTGGAAAAGAATTTGGTGCACATTGACAGGATGTTACAAGGCGGCCTGGATTTCCATCATAATTTTCTTTCCCTTAAAGAACTTATCTTTGCGCCTTGGCCCCAGAAACCGGGCACCCGCCTGCCTTATGAGATAGGTTTTGTGCATGCTCTTTTTGCCATCACCGGCGTTTGTTTTATTAAAAAGATCTCCAGGGAGCAAAAACATTTAGGCCATCAAATGCTCTTTTTTACTTTTATCTTTATTGGTGCTGTTTTCATGGCTTTACCTGCTTCTTTATGGATCTGGGACCATGTTCATATCCTGAAATTCCTGCAATTTCAGTCGCGTTTATTGATCGTCCTGACCTTTACAGTCAGCATCCTTGCCGGAAGTGTTGCGCTTATAGTCCATCCCAAGTATCGATGGCCGGTGGTGTCTTTAGGGATCTTGATCATTTTTGCGGTGAATTATTCGCATTGTTTCCCGCCTTATGGTTCAGCCAAGGTCAATTTACCCAGTAATGTCCCTCCTGCTTTTGTTTTTCGCCAGCTTCATGCGCAGGATGGCGGGGAATTCATCCCTAAGTGGGTCCAAATGCTTCGCGAGCCGGTACCTTTAGAAAGCCTCGATATACTTTCCGGTAACGGCCAGATACTAGACAGGCAACAGCATTTTGAATTGCACCAGAGCTTTACTGTACAGGCCACATCGCCGTTGCTGCTGTGTTTCAATTCTTTTTATTTTCCGGGCTGGACAGTCAAGGTGGACGGTCAACCGGTTGATATTCTCAAGGATAATCCTTTGGGTCTCATTATTTTTACTTTTAAAGAAGGCGTGCACGGCGTTAAAGTGGATTTTGGGCAGACACCGGTGCATCAGGCAGCGACGGTTATCTCCTTGATCTGCCTTTTAATATTGCTTTTTGAATCAACCAAGGCTTTATTGATGTCCCGGCCCGGTCTTGTCAAAGCTTTTCAGGCCGTGTTTGCCTGCTTTTTAGTTTATTTTGCCGTCTTACTTTTTCATTATCATTATTATTTGATCAGCTTCCCCTATCCTATTATCTACCGGGAAGCGCCGGTGATGGCAACCACCTATTTATTGCTGCACGGTGCTAATCCGTATAATTTTGTATTTGAACCTCAATATTCCAATCTATATGGTATTGTTTATCCTTTGATCGCCCTGCCCTGGGTCAAACTGTTTGGCCAAAGCTTGATCGTGTACCGCGCCATTACAGCCTTTTTCATCCTAGCTTCCTGCGTTGTTATCTTTCTTGTCCTCCATAAGAAAAAGACTCCTTTTTTGTTAGGCTGTTGGGCTGTATTGGCTTTGTACGCTTCCTTGCTCTATCCCTTGACCAGCACGCCATGTGTTGACCCGGCTTCCATGGGTTTGTTTTTTATGCTGCTGACGATCTTTATTCCCTTTCTCTTTGATTATTCCCTGGCGTCCCTTGTTACCAGCCTTGTATGCGGACTGTTGGCTTTTTATACCAAGCCATATTTTTTCCTGGGGCTGCCGGTCCTGGCGTCTTATTTGTTTTTCTTTGTCTCGAGGAGAAAAGCTGTTCTTTTCGGGTGCGTCTGTCTCGGGGCTTTATTACTCAGCATGTTTGTCATGAATTATTTCTTTCCAAGTTATTTTGACGACTGTTT
Organism: uncultured Planctomycetales bacterium; assembly: GCA_964520185.1. Classification (GTDB taxonomy): domain Bacteria; phylum Omnitrophota; class Gorgyraeia; order Zapsychrales; family Fredricksoniimonadaceae; genus JABDGZ01. The sequence continues at coordinate 3,112 of CAZFON010000055.1, forward strand.
TTTTGTCAATTACAACCATTCAGCAGATGTCTCCATGATGATTGTATTAAAGAGGCAGCTGCATCAATTTGCCGATCTACATAAAGGTATTATTCTTTTACTTATGTTTTCAGCATTTTTTGCCCTTAAAGATATCAAAGGAATGTTTAAAAAGGGCGCACCATGCCTTCCGCTGCATATTTACGCGGGGATCTGTTTTGCAGCTGTGCTTTTGTTTTCCATGGGCAGGCACTTGGGGGCTAATTTATGGTATTTTTTCCAATTGTTCTCGCCTTTCTTGGTGATCGCGGTGGCTTGGCTCGCAGGACGCCTCAGGCTATGGATGATACCCTTTTCATTTTTGCTGGTTTACAACCTGTTCCTGCTTACTTCAGACGATCATTATAAGTATTTTGATAAGGGCAATACAAAGGGTTGGAAAACAGTGGAAACGCTCATCCGATCAAGGAGCCAAATTTTCCATTCTTCTTTGATCTCACCCCTGTTGATCCAGCAGAATAAGGTAATTTATGATGATGGAACGGATCATTTTTCCCAAGGAGGAGAGCGCCATGGATGGGTGGGCCGTTTTTTAAAAGAAGACAATAGGGTCACCGAGGCCCAGGCCACCCTGGTTGCTAAGGTAAAAATGATGATGCAAGCGGACGCTTTTGATCTGGTTATATTAGAAGCGGGGTATGCCTCCGATGTCATGACCAATGACATGATAAAAAAATACCGCTATATTGGACAAATGATCGTTAATTCACCTCAAGACAGGAAATTTTTTATACTCAAGATCTGGGTTCCCTATGATCATTAAAGGATTTAAGGTCATTTTTGGTTTTTTTCTGCTATATTTTGGAGCTCTCTTGCTTCATTACCATTATTATTTAATGACCTTCCCTTATCCTATTATCTACCGTGAAGGCGCATCAATGGCCATAACAACCCTGATGCTGCACGGCATCAAGCCTTTCAGTTATATTTTGGAACCTCAATACATAAATATTTACGGCATTGTTTATCCCCTGTTCGCTCTGCCTTTGGTTAAACTGTACGGTAATAACCTGGTCGTTTACCGGGCACTGACGGCTTTTTTTATATACGCCTGCTGTTTTGTGGTATCCCTGGTCCTTTATAAAAAAAAGACCCCGCTTTTGTTAAATTGCTGGGCCACCCTGGCCTTGTATGCCTCCCTGCTTTATCCATTGACCACGACCCCCTGTGTGGACCCCGCGTCTACAGGATTGTTTTTTATGTTATTGACCATTTTCATACCTTTTCTTTTTGAATATACTTTCTTTTCTTTATTTGTCAGTGTTTGTTGCGGCGTAGTTGCGTTTTATACCAAACCGTATTTCATTCTTGGCCTCCTGGTAATGGCGTCATATTTGTTTTTCTTTATATCAAAAAAGAAGTCCCTGGTTTTTGGGTGCTGGTGTTTGATCCTTTCGGCATTTAGTGCGGCATTGATGGACCATTATTTCCCGAATTATCTTAACGATTGTTTTTTTATACATTTTAATTCCCTAACGGAAAATATCATGAATGTTGTCCTCGAAAGACAGGTCCATGAGTTTTTAAATTTAAATAGTGGGATGTTTTTGTTCATAACGATCCTTTCTATTTATGTCGTGTGGAAAAAAGATCTTAAAGATCTCCTGGCCGGCCTGACACTTGTTATGTATGCCGGTATTTTCTTTACAGCAGTACTTGTGTTATTAATGGGAAGAAAATTCGGGGCCAATTTATGGTATTTCTTTCAATTGCTATCTCCTTTTTTAGTGATCTTTATTGCCCGGATCATGGGCCAGTTTAGCTGGTGGCCGGTTGTTTTCTCGGGTTTATTGATCTATAATTTATTTTCACTTACTTCAGATGATGATTATAAATATTTTTCTAAAAGCGCCAGAGGCGTGCCGGGTTGGCAAGAAATAGAAAAGCTGGTCCGATCAAATAATTGTATATTTAATACCCCCCTGACGGCGCCCTTATTGATCAAAAATGATAAGGAGATCTTTGATGACGGCCATATGCCATTTTTTTGGCTTCCAACAATCCATAAAAGGAAATTTGATTGCAGTGAAATGATCTATAATTATTTGATCAAAGTCCAGAAAATGACAGAAAAAAAAGAGTTTGATTTCATCTTACTGGAAGCCGGCTATTATTCCTGGTTGCTGCCGGATTCTTTCAGGGTTAATTATAAAAATATAGGTTCAGTCTTTGTCTATGCTCCTCAAGATCGCAGGCCTTATTCGATAACGATCTGGAGGCCAAAGTGAAACCCTCGCCTGGTAAAAACAGGTTTACCTGGATCTTTATCCTTGTTTTTATAAACCTTCTTTTGATCTATTTATATTTTTATTACGTGTTATTGAATTATGACCTGACCTGGGTGGAGTTTGAAAAATTAAAAACACATATATGGATCCTCGAGAACGGCAAACACTGGTATTGTTCGGATTTCGCCAAGGCGCTTAATACCAAGATCATTGAGATCGATCCTAACAGGTTGTCCCGGCCTCTTTCCAATTTGCTTGAGGTGATCGATGCCAAATTCCGCGCCAATTGCTGGGACCATATTCCCCCTCACCCGATCTTATCCCTGCAATGGCCTTTTCTCTTTATCGGTCTGCCCCTGCTTCTTTATAAATTTTTCAGGAACATGGATTGTCATCCTGTAATAGCCCTTGCGGGGGCAGGTTTATACCTCACATCTCCGGGATTTTTAAGCCCTATTGTCGAGCTTTCCCATCCCGCTAAAAGCATGGTCAATTTCTTTGGAATCTTAAGTTTGGTGATGATCACTCAAATTGGCCGTTTGGGAAAAATAAATTGGCTTATGATGATCACTTGTTTGAGCAGTGCGTTGATCGCTTTTTTCTCTGACGAAACAGGATTGTTCTTTTTGTTGGTCCTTGGCGTCTTTTTCTATCCCCTGTTCCTTAAATTTAAGCAAAAGGCTGCTGTATTGGCGTGTTTTCTTGTCTTACCTGTGTTTTATTTCATCATCATCCATTTCTTTTTGCCCTGGCTTCATTATATCGTGCTCCAAAAAACCGCTGATCTTGGCGCCTACCGGGACTTTCCCCGTTTATCAAAATTATTCCTGCCCGACCTTCATGATCTTTTGACCAATTTTTATTTGTTATTTTCCGTTCATCCGGGGCTTAAATGGGATTTTAAACCTTTGGCATCGCATCCATTCCTTATATCTTTACAAGCGCTGTACACGGCAGCTTTTTTAAGCTTGATGGCAGCCTTTATTTATCTGCTATTCAAACAAGGAAAATTTTCTTTAAGGGTCAGGCAAATTTCAGCTGCTTTTGGTCTTCTTATTATTTTTGTCTTTTTCCACAATTTTCAGTTGTCCCACAATGTTCGAGTATGGACGATTTTCTGGTATGGCTGCCTCTTTTCCTTGATCTATTATGTGACCTTGACGCTGGTGCTGCAGTTGGTATGGGAACAATTCAAGGGGAATGCTTTTAAGGTCTTTTTGCCGTTATTGATCTTTATTTTTACGGCGCATGGACTTATGACCAGCACCTATCTGACTATGATATTCAAGGATCAGCGGTATAATCCGGGGGTTTTTTATTATCCTTCCATCTTTAACGGTACGATAAATATGTATCAATATTTTGATCTCTCCAAAAGCCTGCAAAGCAGCAGGTGCCGGCATGCGTATGAGGTCTTGTATTGGGCCGGTCTAAAACATATCAAGATCGATCCTCATACATTTTCTAAAGAGGCGCAGGATTGCCCTTCGTTCTTGGTAAAGGATCCTTGGTTTCAGACGGATTTGGCTTACATCACCATTGAAGCCGGGTTTCAATGGCCTTGGGGCCGGTCTTATTTAAATGACCCTGTGTATGTTGCTTCCTGGATGCGTCAGACGGGTGAATCCCCTTAAATAAAGGTGACAGGTACATTTTTCTACTAATATTTATTAGAAAAATGTACCTGTCACCTTTATTTTATCTCTTTAGCAAGATTTTTTGCTATCAATTCATTCCCAGCGCGGGTGCAATGACCGAAATTGTAGGCAAAATTATCTTTAAAATAATAGTTATAGTCTTGCCCCGCTACTGCTTCTTTGAAATTTTGTTTGTTTTCAACAAAGGTTAAGGCATTTTTTTGCCCTATATAATCTTTTAAGGGGCCGATGTCCCTTAAGGGGTACTGCATGACAATGACCTTGATTTTCCGGCTCAGGATTTTATTCACCGCAAGGGCAAAATTTACAAATGTAACAGGGCTATAGCCGTAGGTTTCGTGTTTGGCTGCTTTCAGGAAATAACCTTTTGCCAGATCCTCCTTGCCCGCTTTCCGATACAATTGCCCCATTTCTGCATAAGCCTGATCAAGGCCAGGATTGATCTTTATGGCTTGGTTCAAATACGCCTCTGCCAGGTCATCACGGCCGGCATCTTTTAACCATTGGGCCAATTCAATGCGTGCCCAATAATCCTGCGGTTGAGTTACTAAATATTGGGCATAAACCGCCAAGGCCTCGGGCTTATGCTCTTGGTAATAAGCATGGGCCAGGCCGGCAAAGGCTTCACTTTTGGCAGGATCTAGGGCAAGCGCTAATTGAAAAGATTTTTCAGACGGGAGATATTTTCCCTGGGACAAATAGAAATTCCCCCACTCCACGTAAATGTCCGCATCCCTGGGATTAAGATAGGTTGCCATTTCCAGGGTTTTCTGGGCGTCAGGCAGTCGAGCCTCCATACGATAACGCTCTGCCAATTGAATGCAGGCCAAACTGGCGGCAAGAAGGTCTTTTTTGGCTGAATCTTCTTCCTGGCGGGCTTGTAGCATTTGCCCGTTTTGATGGAATTTGGCCAAGGCAGTGACATGGTCTTGGTATTGCTTTATTAGATTGGAGACCAGGATTTCCAGGAAATTTTCAATTTGTTGAGGGTTGTCTTCAGGCGGATTGAGCATCTCTGGGGAAGTTTTAGACTCTTTGATCCGGTGTGTTATATGTTGATATAAGAGATGAACTAATTTATAAACACGAAAATCCTGTAAACCTGCCTTCATGTTCTCCAGCCACAAAGCCTTATGACCATGCAAATAAACCGCGTCATTGACCCCCATCATCAGGATCACCAGCTGAGGTTTGTAAATATCCAGATTTTTGTCAAGATGACTTAAAATATATTCAGTGGTCGTGCTGATAAGGCCTTTGTTAATGACGGTGAATTTTATGCCCGGGTGACCTGCGTTGAGCATTGCTTCCAATTGACTGGGATAGGAATCCTCACCTCCTAAAGCCGTGGTCGACTCTCCCAGGCATAGAATACGGTATTCATTGGAGGCATAGGACACTTGGTTGTACCGCTCTTGGAGATAAAGAACGATCGTTCCTGCAAGGCGTAGCCCTGACTCCAGGAGAACAAGGGCAAACAAGACGCCTAAAAAGATGAGCGACAGTTTATGTTTGAGCTTCGTAGGCATATTAGAAGAGTGTATAAATGAACGGTGCCACGCTTGAGCTTTGGGCAAAGATGATCAAAAGGCTTAAAAGGATGAAAATGATAATGATGGGAGCCAGCCAATAACGTTTACGGACTTTTAAAAAATCCCACAATTCTTTAAGTATCCCTATCTTTGACATGGCCCCCTGCCTTTCTATGGATCCAGATTTAAAATTGTTGGGTGTAATTATCCTGCTCTTGTTTAGATCTTCCAAGCCAATAGGATAAATGATCAGTTTTAAATTTTTTATTTAAAATATCTTTTTTGATCAATCTTAAGAACAAGCCCACCGGCGCAAAAACCACGTAAAAGGTAATGGTCAAAAGCAGCACGGTGATCAGCTGACCTATGGGGTACCAAAGCTTGATGACCAGACGCTCAACACGTTTAAATAAAACATGGTTAAATAGGGCCATGTATAAGCCAAAGCTTCCAAATACAACAGGAATGACAGCCAGGGCATCCAGTCCATGCCTGACAAAATGCAAAGCGCCGGCCATGAGAAGGATGACAGGCA
>CAZFON010000056.1:0-9058 GCA_964520185.1 uncultured Planctomycetales bacterium
GACCGTCACGGTGACCGGTAATTCATCCCAGAAGCTAGATTTCACTTTTTCGCAGGCCAAATAGTGATATATTATTAGGGAAAGAGGATCTCTATGGACATAAAGAACATTCACGTTCTGCTTATTGTCGTTTCCATCATATTGTGCCTGGGCTTCGGCATTTGGGCATTTAACCATGATGCCATGGCCATAGGGTCGTTATCCTTTATCCTAACTGCCGGATTGGTGGTCTATTTGATGCAATTCATCAAGAAAATGAAGGCTTTGTAAGATGATTTTCTGCGCTGTTTGCTTTGGAGATCCCTCATCGCCCTTGACCCAGGGTTATAATTGGGCGGTTTATGTCTTACTGGCTGTGGTGATAGCCGTATTGTCCGCTTTTGCTGTCCTATTCCTTAATTTCCGCAAGAGAGCAAGTAAATTGCACGGCCATTAAAGTCCTAAAAAGCCGTTTACCTTTCAAATATTTATGCTATATTATCTGCTTCAAGTATTGATCTGGAGAACATAGACCGTGGGCGGAACCCCCCATCATCCTCATCAAGAATCTTTTTTTCAGAAGTATGTCTTTTCGACAGACCATAAGGTCATTGGCCTGCAGTACCTCTTTGTAAGCCTTTTTTTCCTTCTTTTTGGTTTCAGTCTCATGCTGATGATGCGCTGGCAATTGGCGTATCCCGGAACTCCCATGCCTTTCGGCAAGATCTTCGGAGATATCAATATGCCCGGAGGCATCATGGTGCCTGAATTCTATAATCAGCTTGGCGCCATGCACGGGACGATCATGGTTTTCTTAGGGGTCGTGCCCTTAGGCTTTGCCGTTTTCGGCAATTACCTGATCCCTTTGCAGATCGGGGCCAAGGACATGGCTTTTCCCCGGTTGAACATGTTCAGCTTCTGGTCTTTTTTCGTTGGCGGCCTGCTCATGGTTTCCAGTTTCTTTTGGCCCGGAGGAGCGGCAAGCAACGGATGGACTTCCTATGCGCCTTTATCGGACTTGGCACACGACGGCCAGACCATATGGCTTATAAGCATGTTCATCATCATCATTTCCTCGCTTCTTTCTTCTTTGAATTTCATTGTCACTATTTTTAATTTGCGAGCACCTGGCATGAGCTTTGAGCGCCTGCCGTTCTTTATTTGGGCTGAATTGGTCACTGCCTTTTTGCTGCTTTTGGCTTTTCCGCCGCTGGAGGCAGCTGCTTTCCTGCAATTATGCGACCGGCTATTGGGCACCAGTTTCTTTTTGCCTTCCGGATTATTCGTCAACGGCCAGATAGTTAATGTCAGCGGGGGAGGCAATGCACTGCTTTGGCAGCATTTGTTCTGGTTTTTGGGCCATCCTGAAGTTTACGTCATCATCCTGCCTGCCTTAGGGATCGTCACAGAGATCATTGCCTGCAATACCAGAAAAAATATCAGCGGTTTCAGCTTCATGCGCTATTCAGTGATCTTTTTAGGCTTTTTGTCCTTTATCGTATGGTCCCATCACACCTATTTAACCGGCATGGGAACCAATATCACGGCTTTTTTCCAGGCTACCACCATGATCATCTCTGTTCCTTCGATCATTATCGTCTCTTCCCTGTTCATTACCTTATGGGGAGGGGCCATCCGTTTTAATGTGCCCATGCTTTTTGCCCTGGCATTTTTGCCCATGTTCGGGATCGGCGGACTGACCGGCCTGCCTTTGGGCCTGGCAGCGACGGATATTCCTTTGCACGACACCTATTACGTCATCGGTCATTTTCATTACGTTGTAGCACCCGGTGTCATCTTAGGGCTTTTTGCCGGCATTTATCATTGGTTCCCCAAGGCCACCGGCCGCAAGATGAACGATGTCCTGGGGCATATGCATTTCTGGCCGACCTTGATCACCATGAACTTTGTTTTCTTCCCCATGCTGATCCAGGGCCTGATGGGTGTCAACCGCAGGTTATATGACGGAGGGGCGACCTATTTATTCGCCCATAATGTACTTTATTGGAACGTGATCATTTCCTGGGCGGCATGGGTCCTGGCCGCTGCCCAAGTTCCGTTTATCATTAATTTCTTCTATAGTATTTTTAACGGTAAAAAAGTGCATTCTGACAATCCATGGCATGCAACCACCCTGGAATGGGCAACGCCCACACCGCCGCCGCACGGCAATTTCACCAGATCCATCAATGTTTACCGTGATCCCTATAGTTACAGCGTTGAAGGGGCACCCAAGGATTATAGCCCCCAGGACCAAAAGGAGATTTGATTGTCATCCGAACATACTGATGAATTCATTCCATATATCGTTGAGCCCAGGGAAGACACCGGACTTTATAACGCCAAATTCGGCATCTGGCTCTTTTTGGCCTCGGAGATCATGCTCTTCGGCGCCTTATTCTCAACGTATATCCTGCTCAGGGTAGGCTCTTTCAGCTGGCCGGTACAATCTGAAATTCAGAATGTGCCCATCGGCGCCATCAATAGCGTAGTCCTTCTTTCATCCAGCATCTTTTTTATCCGTGCCTGGGCGGCACTAAAAGAAGGCAATTTGGCCAAATACAAAAAATTCATGTATTTGGTGCTGCTTTTTGCCTTCATCTTCCTGACCCTTAAAGGTGTTGAATACTACCAGCATTTCAGCCATCATGAATACCCTAAGACCAGCGTCTTTTTAGGGCTCTACTTTTTAATGACAGCTTTGCATGCGCTACATATCATCGGAGGCATCCTGGTCAACGGCTTTTATGTGGGGCCCGGCATGCGGCTTTATTCCATCAATAAACAATGGTTCATCAACAGGGTGGAAGTCGCCGGCCTGTATTGGCATTTTGTGGACCTGGTCTGGATATTCCTTTTTTCGACGCTATATTTGCTCTAAGAGAAAACCATGAAACAAGACCCGTCTGAATTTAAAAGAGATCTCCTGATCTATCTGGGCATCATTGCCCTGACACTCCTCATTGTCCTTATCAGCCATTTGAAACTGGGCTTGGCTGGGATTTTTCTTATCGTTCCCATTGCCTGCTGTGAGGCTGGGATACTGGCTTATTTTTTCATGCACCTGATGACCAAAAAGAAGACCATTCATCTTCTTTTATTGCTGACCTTGATCGTGTTTTTATCATTATTGTTCTGGCCTGCGTGGGACATAGGATATTCACCCCGGACCCCCAGTGAATTTACGCGCTTTTGATTATGGATAATCTATTACAAAAACTGCTTCCGATGCAGCCTTTGGCCTCTCTCGAAGGCCGTGACAATGACACCTTGATGTATTTGATCCATGGTTTGGTCCTGGTGCTTTTTGTCGGATGGGCCATCTATTTTATCGTTGTCCTCTTCAAGTTTCGCCAACGGAAGAACTCCAAGGTAAGGGAAGTCCATGCCGCGCATAAAATTTCCACTTCCGTTGAATGGACAGTGGCGATCCTTGAACTGCTATTGCTTTTTGCTTTTTCCATCCCTTTTTGGGCCGTGCACCAGGCATCTGTACCCGAAGGCAAGGACATCATGGAAGTCAAGGTCGTGGCACAACAATTTGCCTGGAACGTACGCTATGCGGGGCCGGGCAATAAATTCGGACGCGCTTCTGCCCGTTTCCTCACCGATAATCCCATGGGACTCGATCCCAATGACCCGGACAATAAAAACAATATCACCACCATGAACCAGCTTTATTTGCCGGTGAACAAACCCGTGATCATCCGCCTGACCAGCAAGGACGTGATCCATAGCTTTGGCGTTCCTGCCATGCGCGTCAAGCAGGATGTGATCCCAGGCATGACCACCTCAGTATGGTTTACTCCGAATAAGATCGGCCAATATGAAATAGCTTGCTCCCAATTATGCGGCCCCGGACATTACCGCATGAGGGGCATCATCAACGTGGTAAGCCAGACTGATTTTGACCAATGGATAGAGCAAAATAAAGGAAGCCATGACTAAACACACACCAGCCCCACGGTCACAAGAACCTGAAGATGTCGAGAAGCGTAATTTTCTTAAAGGACTCACGATGGTTCTCCTGGGCTTTATCACTGCTTTTCTGTCGATCCCTTTCGTCACTTATTTGATCCCCAGCTCCAAAGAAGGGGAAAATAAATTCGTCAAGGTCCCTAACTTCCCCAATCTGCCCATTGGTGCCCCCACGAAATTGACCTTTGAGGACATGGATGTGCAGGCCTTTATTACCAGCAATGTGGTTTATGATATTTGGGTGATCAAACATGCCCCTGATAAAGCAACGGTCTACTCGCCTTTATGCCCGCATTTAAATTGCCGGTATACCTTTGTGAACAACCAGTTTGCCTGTCCCTGCCATGGAAGCATTTTTGATGAAAAAGGCAAGGTCTTGGGCGGACCGGCGCCACGGCCTTTGGACACTCTTCCCTATAAGATCGAAAACGGAGAACTATTTGTGAAATGGGAGCTGTTCAAAGCAGGGATACCCCAGAAAGCCGAAGTATGAGTAAAAAAAATTTGCTGATCATTGTCAAAGATTGGATCGATGAGCGTACCGGCTTGATCAAGGCAGGGGCTGAATTCCTGCATGAAGAGATCCCCGGCGGCACCAGATTTTCCTATACCCTTGGCAGCGCTGCCATGTTCCTTTTGACCATCCAGGTCGTCACCGGTATCTGGCAGTTATTTTATTATGTGCCAACGGTTGATTATGCCTATTCCAGCTTGAACTACCTGCGCCTGCAGGTGCCTTACGGCTGGCTTATCCACGGCTTCCATTACTGGGGCGGTACCTTGTTCACCATCGTCGTGGGCTTGCATATGCTGCGCGTTTTTATCTGGGGTTCTTATAAAAAGCCACGGGAAATGGTCTGGCTCATCGGCATTGTGCTGATCATACTCACGGCCTTGTTCATGTTCACCGGCCCGGTACTTCCTTGGGACAAGAATGGATATTGGGCAGGGCAGGTGGGTATCGGCATTGCAGGCTCTGTGCCCATCGTCGGTACTTTGACCCAAGCTATCCTGCAAGGCGCCAACAAAATGGGCCAGATGGCGCTGCTTCGCATGTACGTGCTTCACGTAGCGCTTCTTCCCGGTGCCATTGCGCTTTTTGTCACGCTTCATCTGGTTGCTTTCCGCAAATACGGCGAATCAGGTCCGTGGGACAAGGAAAAACGTCAAAAAATAGGTTACTTCTGGCCGGAACAGATCTTTAAGGATGTGCTCGTCAGCCTTTTGATCTTTCTTTTATTAGTTTATCTTTCCGCGTTTTATCCGGCCCCTTTTTCAGGCCTCGCAGATCCCATGGACACCCTGGTGACCCCTAAGCCTGCCTGGAACTTTCTTTTCCTTTACCAAATACTAAAGATTTTTCCAGGGCCGCTGGAACCGCTTGGCACCGCCGGCGTGCCATTGCTTATCATCCTGCTTTTTGGCACCTTACCTTTTGTTGACAAAAGCCCGGAAAAGAACCCTTTTAAACGCGGTTTTGTCGTCTTAAGCGGGTTTGCCTTTGTTGGATTGATCTTATTTTTGACTTGGCTTGGCTACATCTACCGCAGCCCGGCCGAGGTCTCCCAAATGGACCAACCCAACCGGACCATGGTGGCCTTAACCCATAAAAAATTACCGAGCATGGACCTTACAGGAGCCATGTCCACGGCCAATATCAATAAAAAGGTAACGGGCAAGGAACTGTTCCATACCTTGGGATGCACGGAATGCCATACCATCACCGGGCAGGCCAGCGACAAGCAGGGCCCGGACCTGATTATGGCCAAGGGCAATAATCGCAGCCATCAATGGCTGCAGGACCAGATCATAGAACCTCAATTACATAATCCACGAACCATCATGCCGCCGTATTCGCATTTAAGCGAAAAAAATGTCGAACTTTTGGTCAAATTCCTGGAAGATTTACAGCCCGTTGCTGCCGCGGCCATCAAACCCCCGGAACCAAATTCCGGCGGGGCAGTCAAAAAGGACGACTTGGTAAAATATGGACAACAGTTGTATGACGCAAGGGGTTGCGTTCAGTGCCACACCATCCAGGGCCATGCCAGCGGCAAGCCGGGACCGGACCTTATCCTGGCCATCCAAAAGGACAAGCCCTCCAAGGATTGGTTGAAAACACAACTGGTTACACCCCAGGCGCACAATCCTACAAGCATCATGCCTTCTTTTGGGAGCAAATTAAATGATAAGCAGATGGATGCTATGATCGCCTTCTTGCAAAGCCTGTCGACGAGAAAACCGACGCCTTTGCCTGCCGGTGTAAAAGAACCCGAAGCCGGGTCCGAGGCTAATGCCACGGCATCAGCCAGCAGTAATGCCGTTTCTGCTTCCAACATCATCGGCGATAAGGAACACGGCGCCATTTTATTCCATCAGTCCTGCATCATGTGCCACGGGCCTCATGGAAAAACAAAAACGCCCGGCTTTAATGCACCCAGAGGGGTCCCCACACTTAATCCCATTGATCGTAATGTCTATAATCCGGATTCACAGCTTTTTGCGGAGCATATCGACCAGTTCATCCAGCACGGTATTCCCAATACTGAAGGCGGGCCCAATATGCCCAACTTCGGCGATTCCCATTCCCTGACCCAAGCCCAGATCGCGGATCTGGAAGCTTATGTTCTGTCCCTGAATGGTGTTGACCGTACCCTGATCATTAATCCCGGAATAGAGCCGAAAGAATTTTTCTTCATGCTTCTTGGGCTTATATCAGTTATAATCTTGCTGGCCGGATTATACTGGTTTGTGCTGAAGACAAAATTGTAAATTATGCAGACCCAACCCATTGCCCTGAGACGTTTTACAAAAATAATTTGCCTGTTGACCTTGTTATTGATCGGCCTGGGCGCCTTGGTCAAAAGCACAGAGTCCGGTTTGTCCGTACCTGACTGGCCGACCACCTACGGCAAATTCATGTTCGCCTATCCTCTCAATAAAATGACAGGGGGGATCAAATACGAACACACCCACCGGATGCTGGCTTCTATCGTCGGGCTTTTAACATTGGCCATGACTGTTTGGCTGATCTACCTCAAACAGATCCCTGCTTGGGTCAAGCGTTTAGGTATATTGGCATTTCTCACCGTGGTGCTGCAGGGCATTCTGGGAGGCTTGACCGTAAAATTCTTTTTGCCTGTATGGCTTTCTACCTTTCATGGGGTCCTGGCCCAGACCTTCTTTTTGATCGTCATCCTTATTGCCTATGCCTTGTCAACAGAAAGATGGCAGCGCTGCAATATCGAGGAAGAAAGCTATGACCCGCTTTTCCTGCAATTGTCCTTCTTTTTAATGGTCATGATCTTTTTCCAATTGGTCATCGGCAATATCATGCGACATGCCCAGGCAGGCCTGGCCGTGCCGGATTTCCCCACCATGGGATGGACATTTTTACCTAACTTTGATCAGGAGTGGCTAAACAGGATCAATTATTGGCGTTTTGAAAATAACCTTGATCCTGTCAACCTCAAGCAGGTCGCGATCCATTTATTCCATCGTTTCTGGGCTCTTTTGATCTTGATAGATATTCTATGGCTCAATAAGATCGCATATGAAAGATGCCTGGACCGTCCTTTGATCCTCAAAACCTTATATTGGCTCAATTTGGCCGTTGTTTTACAGATCACTCTTGGGATCTCAACGGTGTTGTCCCATAAGGAAGTTTGGACAACCACCTCACACGTGGCCATGGGCGCTGTTGTCCTGGGCCTGACCTTCCTGATGGTCCTTCGCGCCACTCCCTTGACCTGGCGCCAATTTAAAAGCTTAATGAGCAAATGAAAAAAATCGATCTGTGCAATGCTTACTGGAGTATGACTAAGCCAGGCATCATGATGATGGTGGTCGTGAGCACAGCCCTGGGTTTTTATTTTGCCGACCACGGTATCCATCGTCCTATTTTGCTTTTGTGGACCCTGTTTGGATCTGCTTTGACCTGCGGGGGAGCTTCCGTGCTTAATCAATACCTTGAACGCGATGCTGATGCGCTGATGCAGCGCACCCAAAGGCGCCCCATCCCTAAAGGGATCATCTCTCCGGAAGATGCTTTGGGCTTCGGTCTTACCATTATCTTGACCGGTCTCTTTGTCTTTTGCTGGAAGGTCAATTTACTGACGGCTTTTTTAAGCCTGTTGACGTGTTTTTTATACGTCATGATCTATACGCCCATGAAAAAATTGAGCTGGCTTAATACCACCTTCGGCGCCATTCCAGGGGCCATCCCGCCGCTGGGAGGGTGGGCCGCGGCTGCCAATCATCTTGACCCTGGTGCCTGGATATTTTTTCTGATCATGTTTACCTGGCAGCATCCGCATTTCTATGCCATTGCATGGTTATTAAAGGAAGATTATAAAAAAGCAGGGTTTAAAATGCTGCCATGCATCCATCCCGATCCTAAATTTACTTATCTGCAGATCACGGCGTTCAGTTTTCTATTGATCGGCTTTTCACTGATGCCTTCCATGATAGGCATGTCGGGCAGGATCTATTTTTGGGGGGCTTTAGTGCTGGGGTTAGTCATGTTAATGACCGCATTCTTATTCCAACGCAGTCAATCTCACATAGATGCGCGTAAAATTTTGGGTGCTTCCATTATGTATCTTCCGCTTTTACTGGTCTTGATCGTTCTCGACGGCTTTTGGAACATTTGATATGCATCCACCGCTTTTACCTACCATTAACGCCAGCCTTAATGCCTTGGCCGGTATCTTTTTGCTCTTAGGCGGCGTGGCTATCAAAAATAAAGACACTCTTAGGCATAAAAAACTGATGATCTGCGCTTTTAGCTGCTCAGCGTTGTTTTTATGCGCCTATCTATATTATCACCTGACTTCAAGGGGGATTTCACATTATCAGGGCAAAGGGATATTAAGGACGATCTACTTTCTTGTGCTGGGCACCCATACGCCTCTGGCTGTTTTGATCGTGCCTTTTATCATCATGGCCATCCGTCACGCGCTCAAAGGCGAATTTGACAAGCACACCCGCATCACCCGCTGGCTTTATCCAACTTGGGCTTACGTGTCTATAACAGGTGTGATCGTATACCTAATGCTTTACGTTTTTCCTACCTAACGACGAGCAAGAGAAAAAGGTGACA
>CAZFON010000057.1:0-8967 GCA_964520185.1 uncultured Planctomycetales bacterium
AAGCGATACCTTGCAGTTCATTGATGAAAAAAGCCTGGTTTTATCCGATGCCGTTGAAATTGCCTTTAGGGACAGATTCGAAATGTCCATCACCGGGGCGAGGCTCAAGTATGCGCAATACCGATTATCGCAGGCTAACAGGGAAAGATTGCCTAAGGTAAGTCTTTATGGGGATTATGGACAATCAGCGGTTGAACCTAATAAGTATGCCCATAAAGCTGCACAGATCAGCATGAACATGAGCGTGCCTATCTTTGAAGGTGGGGCCATTGAAGGGGAGATCATACAACAGCGCAGCCTGGAGAAGCAGGCAGAGATCATGCGCGATGATATGCAAACGCAGGTCGAAGAAGATGTGCGGATGGCTTTACAGACGTTGTCTACCGTAACTTTGCAGTACAAAGCGGCGAACGAAGCGCTCACGCTTGCAACTCAGGAATTAAACTTGGCAAAAGATCAATATATCAACGGCGTTGGTAATAATATCGCGGTGGTTGATGCCCAAACCTCACTGGAGAATTCGCGCCAGGCATATGTTACGGCCCTGGTGCAGTATCATATGGCTCGCGTTAACTGTTATTCCGCCTTGGGCAGGACAGAGGCGTTTCATTTGTAAGGGGAAAAACTATGGTCAGCAAGATCGTTAATAAATTTCATGAACTCAATGCCAGGTACTGGAAATATTGCGCGGCAATAACATTGGTGATAATCCTTTTTTTAAGCTGGGGGCTTTGGTATATATTCACGCACGAGTCCACCGATGATGCTTTTATTGAGGGAGATGTAAGCGTTATCAGTCCCAAGGTTTCAGGGCATATTGAAAAGGTCTATGTGGATGATAACCATGCGGTCAAGACAGGTCAGGCCCTTTGTGATATCGACAACCGGGATTATAAGAACGCTTTGGACCTGGCCCAGGCCCAATGGGAGGCAGCCAAAGCCGAAGCCCATCAGGCGGGAGAGGACCTTGACCGTTATCAAAAATTACTCACCACTAAAGACATCTCCCAGCAGCAATATGACAAGGCCCTGTTGCGCTGGAATACCGGCCACGCTGAATTGTCAGCAGCCCAGGCGCGTCTGGACCAGGCGAAATTGAATTTATCTTATACAAAAATAGTTGCACCTGTCGATGGGATCGTGACCAAGAAATCCGTTGAGCCTGGGATGTTTGTCGAGCCCGGCCAGGCATTGCTGGCCGTCGTCTTTCCCGAACGTTGGGTGACCGCTAATTTGAAAGAAACGCAGATGACCCATATCCATCCAGGCCTGAAGGTGATCATCCATGTGGATGCTTATCCGGGGACGGTTTTCCACGGCCACGTTGACAGCATTCAGCAAGGGACCGGCGCCAGATTCAGTCTCCTTCCTGCTGAAAATGCCACCGGCAATTATATCAAGGTGGTGCAGCGCGTTCCGGTCAAAATTGTTTTTGACGGGTCCCTTGACCCCCAAAAGCCCCTGGAATTGGGCATGTCGGTTGTTCCTACCATTGACCTGTCATCGGGGTAAAACCAGATGAATGCCGTTCCTTCTGCTATTGAAAACAGTGATCTAAAGCCCAATAAATGGGTGGTGGGTATTTCAGTAATGATCGGCGCCTTCATGGGCGTCATGGACGTCAGTGTGGTCAACGTTTCCTTGCCTCACATGATGGGTAATTTTGGCCAGAATTTATCTGCCATCACCTGGGTTGCAACTGCTTACAGCATCGCCGCGGTCATCATGATGACCATGTCCGGCTGGTGGTCAACACTCATCGGAAGAAAAAATTTTTATCTGTGTTGTTTTGTCATTTTTACCCTGGGTTCGATATTGGCAGGGATGTCGCATACCTTCCCGCAAATGATCATCTGCCGCATCTTGCAGGGGATAGGAGGAGGTTCCCTGGTGCCGCTGGCGCAGGCCATTCTTCGCGAGACGTTTCCCAAAGAGGAACAGGGCATGGCCATGGCTATTTTTTCCATGGGGGTGGTCTTGGCACCGGCTATCGGTCCCGTGCTAGGAGGCTGGCTCACGGACAACTACGGCTGGCAATGGATCTTTTTTATCAATATCCCTGTCAGTGCAGTGGGTATCTTGATGGTTGCTACCTTTGTGCATGACCCGCCGTATCTGCGGCGGGGAGTTAAAAAAATTGATATGATCGGCATACTCTTGCTGACATCCGGATTGACAGGCTTGCAGGTTTTTTTGGAAAGGGGGCAGGAAGAAAATTGGTTTGATTCTTCTTTGATCATCTGGACAGCGGTGCTTACCGTGATAAGCCTTTTGTCCCTGGTCATTTGGGAATTGTCGATCCCAGAACCGGTGGTCAATTTCAGGATCTTTAAAAACAGGCAGTTTCAGATGGGGACCATGGTGGTGATCTTGTTCGGTGTCGCCCTTTATGGCACCACCTTTATCTTGCCGCAATTTACCCAGCAGCTTTTGAATTACCCGGCGTATCAGGCGGGCCTAGTGCTGATGCCGCGGGCTGTCGCCCTGATGTGCGTCTTGCCTTTGGTTGGGAACCTTTATAATTATGTGGACCCGCGCAAGCTTATTATTTTTGGTATCTTAGTGGTGTGCGTTTCCTATTTTCAGCTGGCCCATTTGGCCACTACGGCAGCGCAGGGCTCCATTGTGCCCATCCTTCTTTTGATGGGTTCAGGCATGCCGTTCATTTTTGTCTCATTATCCACGATATCCTTGAGTTCCATGGAAAATGAGAATATGACATCAGCCTCAGGAATGTTCAATTTGTTCCAGCAAGTCGGCGGGAATATCGGGTATGCCGTAATGGCTACCATCCTTGAAAAAAATACTCAGATCCATCATGCCTATTTATCGGAACACATCAATGTGTTTAACCTTAATTTTCTTAATTTTTACCGCCAGGCGGTAACGTTCTTTCACCATCAGGGGATGGCCATGGGGGCATCTAAGGATGCGGCTTTGGGCCTTATCAATAATTTAGTTACACAACAAGCAGCCATGATGGCATATAATGATATTTCTATGTTTTTGATGTTTATGTTCCTGGCTTGTATCCCGTTTGTCTTGATGATCCCTATGCCTAAAAAGCGTTTTGATCCAGTGATCGTGGATATGTAGAGAGGATCATATGCTCCGTTTGTCGCTCTTCATCCTGGGCGCTTCTTCCCTTATCACCCAGGCCGTCATGGCCCGTGAGCTTTTGGTAAGTTTTTACGGGAATGAATTTTTCATCGGTTGGATCTTGTTCAGCTGGCTTTGGTGGGTAGGCATAGGCAGCAGGCTCATTGGGGTTTTGAAGGATCCTTTACGGGGCCTGTCCCTGGTGCTTGTCTGCCACCTGCTTCTTGGCATCCTATTTCCTCTGACCATTATTTGGGTCCGGCTGAGCAAAAGTTTTTTTATCACCACGGCCGGCCAGATCCCTGATATCATGCCCGCACTTTTGGTCTCTTTCTTGACCATGGCGCCTGTATGCCTTATTTTCGGGATCCAGTTTGTGGCCCTTTCCGAATTTGGCCTGAAACTTAAACCTTTCCAAAATGTATCTAGTTTTTTAAGCAGGGCGTATTTTGATGAAGCGGTCGGTTTTGTGGCCGGAGGCTTGCTTTTCAGTTATGGGTTGGTCTTTTTAAATGAATTCCAAACAAGCGCTGTTTTTATTTTTTTGAACCTCGCGGCAGTAGCAGCCTGGATCTTTGTCGGGAAATTCAAAGGCAGGACTTATTTTCTCAGTGCAGCCGTCCTGGTGGCATTTCTGGGCCTGATGTGTTTTGCGTGTTCAGCACAGTGGAATTTTAAATCTGCTGCTTTGAGATTCCCCCATGAACAATTAATAAAAACAAAGAATACGATCTACGGCAATCTCGCGGTTACTCGTAGCGCGTATCAATCCAATTTTTATGAGAGTGGTTTGCCGGTGGGAACGGACAGGGATGGAGCTTTTAATGAATTCCTGGTAAGTTTTCCCATGCTTACCAGCAAAGATCCTCAAAAGGTTTTGTTGATCGGATCAGGTTTCAGCGGCGCTTTGGAGGAAATATTGGCGCATCATCCGGGTCAGGTTTTCTACGCGGAACTGGACCCTGCCATGGTAAGCTTTGCCGGGTCTTATATCCCTTCCTTTTGGCGCGGCCTGAAGGACCCAAGGGTGTCTTTGATCGAAGAAGATCCCCGTCTAGGCCTTAAAAGCCTTCCTAAAGACCTGGATGTGATCATCGTTAATTTACCTAATCCTTCCACAGCGCTGGTCAACCGTTATTTTACGGATGAATTCTTTAAAGAAGCCAAGGAGCATCTTGCACCTAATGGAGTGATGGCCACCCATTTAAAGTTTGCGGCGGATTCGATCTCCGCACCCCTGGCCCATTTAGGCACTTGCATCTATAAGACCATTAAGCATAATTTTCCCTCGGTGGTTATTTTACCGGAAGACGAGCTTTTTATCCTGGCTTCTTCAGCCCCCATACCCGTGTCCCCGAAGGTGCTCATCAGCCGCATGAAAGCCCGCGGTATCTATAACTATTTTGCCAATGCCGAGGCGATCACCTTTCGCTATACCACGGACCGTATCCCCATGACCACAGCGGTTTTTAAGAACACGAGCGCTGAAGTTAACACGGACATGCATCCGCAAGGTTATCTTTATAATTTTATTTATTGGTTGAGTATTTTTCATCAAGGCTTTGCCCATGCTTTAAGTTCCCTCATGCGGACGGATTATCTGATCATTCTTCTAGTAGCCGTCGGCCTGATCTCAATGTTGCTCTTGCCGGGGGACCTGGCTTTGGACAAAACTTTTCTCGTCGCCGCCATGTTCACCGGTGGGTTTTCCCTGATGTCGGCTGAGGTGATCGTGATCTATGGCTTCCAGGTCTTTTTCGGCAATTTGTATTATGAGATCGCCTGGATCATTTCAGCCTTCATGGCTGCTGTCGCAGTAGGGTCTTGGTTGGGCAATAAGAAGCCGCGTGTCAAATTCAGCAGGTTAAGTGATATCCATCGGGGGATCGGGTTTTATTTTGTATTTTGGTTTTTATTGATGCATGCGGCCACCTTCACGGGTCTTCCGCCGCTTTTGTGGATATTATTAGGCTCCGGCATAGGTGTCCTTATCGGCATGGAATTTTCTTGCTCCAATATGTTGCTTTTCGCCCTTCAGGCCAGGGAGAAGGAACATCTGGCGACCATGTATGCGGCTGACTTATTAGGTTCATGTGTGGGCGCGCTGGGGATAAGCGTTTTTATGATCCCAGCCTATGGCGTTTATAAGACGATCTTATTCTTGATCATTATCAACATGACGCTGGCCCTGGTGCTTTCCATCCACCGCAATCACACCACCCTGTGAAGCTGCGTTTTATTGCCAAATTCCGGGGATCTTTTCGCCGTCTGCGCAGGCCCCATGGACCAGACCATTGTAAATGGCAAACATACCCTGGCGCACAATGACCCTTTCATGCGATCGGGGGCAAAAGGTGGTCTCGCCCGCCGGGAAGTCAATGTTGCCAGCATAGACATAATTTAATCCTTCTTTTATAGCGATTTCCCTTGCATGGATGACGACTTCCGGCGGGGTGGGCGGAACATTCAATAATTTATATTGCGGAAAGAAACGCGAAAAGTGCAGAGGCACATTGGGCCCAAGGTTAATTCTGATCCAGCGCGCCAGTCCACGGATCTGCCGGTCGCTGTCATTTTGGTTGGTGACAAGAAGATTGACGATTTCAAGCCAAGTCCCGCTTTGGTGGATCGATTTCATGCTATCTAATACAGGCTGAAGGTGGCCCTGGGTAATTTTGGTATAAAATCTTTCATCAAAGCTTTTAAAATCCACTTTAAAAGCGTCAATATATGGGAGCAGTTCCTTTAAAGGTTTCTGTTCGATATAACCATTGCTGACCACAAGGGTTTTAAGGCCATAACCCTTGGCCAGTTTGGCAATATCCAATACATATTCATAGGAAATGATCGGTTCGCTGTATGTAAAGGCAATGGCGTGGGCGCCGCTTGTCAATGCTTGTGCCACGACCTGTTCAGGCGTTGCCGTGATGGTGGTCAGATCAAAGGGGAACACCTGGGAGATCTCCCAGTTTTGGCAAAACAGGCATTGGATGTTGCAGCCGGTGGTGGCGATGGAAAAAGCCGAAGAGCCTGGAAGTACGTGAAAGAATGGCTTTTTTTCAACGGGATCAAGATGGACGGCCGCGATCTTGCCATAAACCATGGAATATAGCTTGCCATTGATGTTTTTACGGGCCTTGCAAATCCCGTATTGGCCGGGGACAAGGATACATAGGTTGGGGCACAGGCGGCATTGTACAAGATTGCCGAAGAGTTTGTCGTAATACATGGCTTCATGGAACCGGGAGGGGTCTTCTTCCAGGCGGATGATCCTCTCGCGTTGAAAGACCACGTACAGGCTCGAGGCCGTGATGATCATGAGGAAGATGGCAGCAAGGGTCTTTCTAAAGATATGGTCCATGGCTTATCGAAAATACAACCATATTAAAATGAGCGTTACGATCAGCGTCAAGGCATAGGTATAAATATCCAATTGGCGCTCGTTGCCGAAAATGTTCCATTTTTTAAATTGATTACGGATAGCCTTGATCACATGGATACAAAAGAAAATGAGCAGGGGAAGAGGCAAGAGCTGTGTGTGGATATATTTGGCTGCCACAGGGTCCATGATGTGCTTGGTCATGCCGTAGCCGGTGATGACAAATGATAGGACCAAAAACAACAATATCCACATGCCGAATTTATCGATCTTAACAAGGAATTTGCCTCCGATCATGGTTTGGCCTCCTTAATCATTGAAAAGCAACCGTAGATAATAAATATCCCGGCACAGATAAATCCGCTGAGGCGGGCGATGGTTTGGAATTCCTTTATTCTGGCCAGCATCCCCACCCAGATCATGGGGATGAAATAAATACAGCTGACCGCAAAGAAAACAAGGAAATAAAGCACGCTCTCCAGGACGCTGTGCAGGGAGAAGACATAAGGGATGGATAATAGAAAAGGCGGACAAAGGTTAATGCCCATAAGGAATCCCATGAGCAGGCAATTGCGGTTTTGGAATTTTTGAGCAGCGCAGATCTTTTTCTGTTTTATAAGACCGGATAGATACAGGATCAGGATGATCGAAATAAGGATCAATGAAATATCTGTTATTATGGTCAAGGTGCGGGATTGGAATTTTTCTCCCAAATAACCAAAGATAGAACCGAACAACAGATAGCCAAGCAAACGGCCAAGGATAAAGCGCAGGACCAGATGAGAATTATCTTTCAGGCTTCGGGGTTGACTTGCCATGAAGGTGGCCAAGAAGGGGAAACAATAAGAAAGACAAAATACCCCCAAGGACAGCCCGGCAAACACTGCTTGGATGATATAGGTGAGCGGCATATTTATATGAAAATTTTATCTCTTAGTTGGCAGCAGATATATACGTAGTTCTACGTGGGCTGGCCTAGATACTATATTGAGTGTATACTTTATATTATGAAGACCCCATTCTCCATCCTGACCCTGGTCTGTTTTCTGGTGACGGGTATCATCGGCCCGGTGCCGGTCCATGCCCAGGAGTATCCTTTGCCGGCGCCTGGAGTGATGGTTCATTTAAGCCCTCCCTTGGAGGTCCCCATACTCAAAGGGATCAAGGTCCATCCTGATGATCCTTTCAGATTTGATTTTATCCTTGATAAAGGGGATGACGCCCAGCCGAGCGAAGAGCAGCTGAAAGAGGAATCAGGAAAGCTGATCAAATACTTTCTTGCTTCCCTGACCATTCCTGAAAAAGACCTGTGGGTTAACTTAAGCCCGTATGAAAAAGACCGTATCATCCCTCAAAGTTTTGGACTGACCGAAATGGGACGGGACCTGCTTGCCGAAGACTATATGCTCAAGCAGGTGACCGCGAGCTTGATCTATCCCGAGGATGAGATAGGCAAAAAGTTTTGGAAGCGCGTTTATCAGGAAGCATATAAGCGTTATGGAACGACCAATATCCCGGTTAACACCTTTAATAAGGTTTGGATCATTCCTGAGAAAGCCGTTGTCTATGAGAATTCGGAAGCAGGGACGGCTTATATTGTTGAAAGCAAGTTAAAGGTGATGCTTGAAGAGGATTATCTTTCTTTGGCCAAGCATGAAGGGGTGCGATCCGGGCAAACACAGATCAAAGACGCTAATCAATTAGGGAGCCAAATTGTTCGCGAAGTCGTTATTCCGGAGCTGACCAAGGAAATCAATGAGGACAAGAATTTCGCCAGGCTTCGCCAGGTTTATAACAGCCTAATATTGGCCGTTTGGTATAAAAAGAAAATAAAAGACGGCCTTCTGTCACAGGCGTATACAGATCAGAACAAAGTATTTGGCATCAACATCAATGACGCTCAGGAGAAGGAGAAGATCTACCAGCGTTATCTGCAAGCCTTTAAAAAAGGCGTTTACAACTTTATCAAAGAAGATGTAGATCCGGCCACTCAAGAGAGCGTTCCCAGGAAATATTTTTCCGGCGGGGTTGATTTTGCGATGTCGGGAAATACGACAATGAAGGGAATTGACGGGGCGATGACCGTGACCAAAGCCTTATCTGCTTTGCGGAAGGTTTTTGATTATTTGAACCCCAGAAGGTTGCTTGAAGTCAAAGGGAATTATGAAGTCGCGGAGCCTTTAGTTTTTACTTCGATAAACGTCCCTGAAGGATACCGGCTTATAGGAGGAGAAAAGAACCCCGTATTAGCCGCAAGGCTTCAAAGGACAACAGGGTTAACAGCGGCTTTGATCGGTCCCGGAGTTTATTCTCCCGCACAGGACAATCAATTAACATTAAAATTCATGGACGTCATAACTGCCAATATAAAAAAGCTTGATGCAGTGGCAAAAAAAGACAACACACTGAAAATACTTGTCATCGGATCAGGCAGCGGCCTTGATGCCTTGACAGCTTTTCATCAAGCCAAACAAAAGGGGCTTCAGGTC
>CAZFON010000058.1:0-8861 GCA_964520185.1 uncultured Planctomycetales bacterium
GGTATTTTTTACGTTTTCTTTGGGCCTGGCCAGGTCTATTTCCGTATGAGCGGTATTAACATCACCGGTGACAATTATTTTTCTGCCCTTTTTACGGAAAGCTTCTGCCTTGCTCAAAAATGCATCATAAAATTTCATTTTAAAAGGGACCCGCTTATTGCCCTGCCCTCCGTTGGGATAATAAATATTGAACAAGATAAAATCATCGTAATCAGCGATCAAGATACGGCCCTCGGTATCAAATTCTTTCACTCCCAGACAATCCGCCACTGTATGAGGAGCAGCTTTAGTGTAAATAGCCACCCCGCTGTAACCTTTTTTCTCGGCGGCAGACCAATACGTATAATAGCCTTCTGGTTTAAGGAGCGTTTCAGATAATTGCTCAGGATGGGCCTTGGTTTCCTGCAGGCAAAGGATGTCCGGTGACTCCTTATGAAGCCACTCTAAAAATCCTTTTTTCTCGATGGCGCGAATGCCGTTGACGTTCCATGACAAAATTTTCATATTTGCACCGGTACTCTTTTGGCGCCCCAATGGCCTGGACTGGCCTCAAAGACACCCATAATAACCTGCCCGCAAAACCGGCAAGTGTTCTTATCTTTTAAATTATAATCCCCTAACACAAACCAATCACGCTCTATCAATAATTTTTTACAAGACGGGCAATAGGTGCTTGAACCTGCGGCATCATGGACATTGCCCGTATAAACATAATGAAGACCATGGTCCAGCGCAATATCCCGCGCCTTTTGTAACGCATGCACCGGCGTATGGGCAATGTCCTGCATTTTGTAATCCGGATGAAAAGCCGTGAAATGCAAAGGCACATCAGGGCCCAAATGGTCGGCGATCCATTGGCATATGTCCGCTGTTTCTTGGGGACGGTCATTAAGGCCCGGGATCATCAAATTGGTGATCTCAAACCATACGTTCGTTTCTTTTTTTAAATAGACCAGCGTATCCAATACAGGTTGCAGATGGCTTAAGGTGATCTTACTGTAAAAATCTTCCGTAAATCCTTTAAGGTCCACATTCGCGGCGTCCATGTGTTGATAAAATTCCCCCCTGGCTTCAGGAGTGATGTAGCCGGCGGTAACAGCAATGGTTTTAATCCCTAATCGATGGCATTCAATGGCTGTATCAATGGCATATTCGGCAAAGATCACCGGATCATTATAAGTAAAAGCAATACTTGGGGCCTTAAGACTTAACGCTGCCTGAGCAATGGCCCTGGGCGTTGCCTCCTCGGTAAGCCGGTCGAATTCCTTGGATTTGCTGATGTCCCAATTCTGGCAGAACTTGCAGCCTAGATTGCATCCTGCTGTGCCGAAAGAAAGGCACGGGGTCCCTGGGAGAAAATGATTCAAAGGTTTCTTTTCAACAGGGTCAAGACAAAAGCCGCTGGAATGTCCATAGGTCGTCAGGACCAGCTGATCGTCGATATTTTGACGCACAAAACAGAAGCCCCGCTGGCCTTTGGCTAAGGTGCACAGCCTCGGGCAAAGATGGCATTGCAAGCGGCCATCATTGGTCTTTTCCCAATAACGCCCTGTGTACGGCATAGTTTTATGATGTTTTTTTAATTTGTTCAGGCGATATGATACCAATGGAAACAACCATCTTGAGAGCTTCTTCCACTGTCCAACCGCAGTCTAAAACCTGGGAAGGCTTGAGAATAAATACTATGCCTGTCAACGGATGAGGCGCAGAAGGCACAAATACTCTTAACAATTCTTCTCCGTTTAGATCTTTAATGTTCCCTGTTACAAAACCAAGCATCCATCCCTTGCCTTCAAAAGAACTGACCAGAACAGCTTTTTTAAAGGCTTGCTTTTGCGGATCAGCAACGGACAAAGTTTCAGTAAGCTGTTTGCCGACCCCGTAAATCACTTTAATGATAGGGATCTGTTCGGATATGCTCTCGATAAATTTAAGGATCTGCTTGCCTACCACATTACTTAGGATCAATCCTAAAAGGTAAAGTAGGGCTAAAAGCAGGACAATGCCTAAGCCTGGGATGTGTCTAATATTAACAAAATGCGATATAAATATAATGACCCGCTTATCGATGAAATCGTATAACAGCAATACGGTCGCCACGCACAGCAATAAGGGTGTAATGGCCAGAAAACCTCGTAAAATATAAGAACCTGCATGGGCAAGAAAGTTCTTCATAAGATTTTTATATTATCATAAAAAGGTAGATTAATGTAGAACTTTAATCTATAATAAATAATTCAAAATCAACCGATTCACCGACGAAAAGTAAAAAAACATGAACCGCAAACCTTGCAATCCCAATTTCAATACGCCTCCTGAAAAATTCTCCAAGGAGGAGCTTAACAAGATCGCAGCCAGCCCCATTACCGGCAATCTGAGTGCCGATATCAGGGACAATAGCCGTGATGATATTGCCTGGGAAACCGAGCAAATAGCCAAGTCCCATGGTTTTTATTTGGAATTTAATCGCGACAAGGAAGCGGCGGGCAATAAAGAATGGATCTTCATGCTGCGTATCAGCATCCCTGGCGGAGGTCCTTTAAACAGGCAGCAATATAACCTGGTCGATGAATTGACTGAAAAATACACCAAAGACCCTGATGGTAAACCTTCCATAAGGTTGACCAACCGTCAAAACATCCAATTCCATTGGATCAAGAAGACCAACATCCCTGTGATCATCAAGTCCCTGGCTGAATCAGGCCTTAATACCCTTAACGGTTGCGGCGACAACACCCGTAATGTCATGGGCTGCCCCATAGATCATTTTTCGGATATTATCAATACCAATGCCCTGGCGCAAAAATGCGGCGCCTATTTCCAACTGCCCCTAGAACCTTTTATTTCCGTATGGCAGATCGATCCCACAAAGATCAGAAAACCCGGAGAATCGTTTTCTTACGGCAAAAATTTGCTTAACCGCAAATTCAAGATCGGGTTTGCCACAGTGCACAAGGATGCTCAAGGCCATTTAATTCCGGATAATTGCGCCGAAGTTTTAAGCGATGATGTGGGGGTTGTGCCTGTCATTAAAGATAATAAGATCGTCAAATACCAGATATATCTGGGTGGCGGCCAAGGCGAACGCAACGGCAAGCCTTCTCTGGCTTGTTTTGGAAAACCCTTCTGCCAGGTCAATGAATCTGATCTGTTAAAAACCCTGGATGCCGTGCTCAAGGTGCACCAACAATGGGGAGACCGGGAAAACCGTATTTGGGCCCGCGTCAAATTCGTCGTTAAAAAGCTGGGCATTGACTGGTACCGTGAACAAGTCGAACAGATTTTAGGAAAAAAACTGGGATCGCCTGATCCTCATCTGGATCCAGGTCCTCGCCACATGCATCACGGTTGGATCAAGCAGCCCAACAACGGCAAATGGGCCTTTGGCATGTATATTGAAAACGGCCGTATCATTGATGGCTCCCCTAACGGCAACTTAAAGAGCTTATGCAGGCATTTGATGAACACTTATCCTGTCGAGTTTATGATCACACCCAATCAGGATGCTATATTTGTAAACTTACCTGAAGACCAAAAAGCGGCCTTTGAAGCTGATCTTAAGAAGTTCGGATATGGCCAACGTCATGGCAAACCTTATTCGAACCTGCGCCTGCTTTCCGGCGCCTGTGTGGGCCGTAACACCTGCCGCCTGACATATACGGATTCGGAAAAGTTTGAACCGGAATTGATCGATCAGTTGGAAGCCATGGGCTGGGGCGATTTAAAAGAGTCTATCGGCATTACCGGCTGCGAACGCCAGTGCTTCAGGCCGGCGACCAAAACCTTTGGTTTGGTCGGCTCAGGCTTTAACCGCTATCAACTAAAACTCTTGGGCAGCGAGGATGCCCGGCATCAAGGCCTGCCTTTGGTCTCGAGCGACGGTGATGGCATTTATCTTAGATCGATCCCACGCGAAAGGGTTGCCCAGGTCATTGATGTGCTGCTGAAGAATTGGAAAAGGAATACCCGTACCAACGAGGATGTCGGAAGCTTTCACCGGCGTGTAGGCTTGCAAGCCATCATTGCTCATCTTATAGAAAATCCTGCCACGGCTGATTTAATGGCCAAAACATTTCCAGCTGATTGTATTGTTGATCAATAAAAAAGGTGACAGGTACATTTTCCTAAAAAAATGTACCTGTCACCTTTTTTTACTTAATCTTCTTGTTATTTCTTGTCAATCTGTAAAGCATCGTTCAATTCTTCGATCGCATGATTGATGGCTTCAATGGCCTTGACTCTATGTCCGCCATAATCATGGGATGCTTTTTCCAGATCTTGTTTGGCTGCTCTAAGTTTACGAAGAGCTTTGTGGAGTTCTGGATGATGCTCACCACGCTCATGATGCACTGGTTTTACAGCTTCAGGAGCAGCCACAGGTGCCGGCGCAGCCGCAGGTGCAGCTTGGGTTTGAGCAAAACTTGTACCTGTTAAAATAAAACAACCTACCAACATCGACATCAGTACTTTATTCATACATCTCTCCTTATTGATATGTTAAAGATGATTACGATAAACTATACGCTAACAGTGATTAGAGTAAGATTAAAGTAATATTAAAAAATACTCATTTCAAATCTCATATTCAGGGTCCAAAACAACGGCTTTGACCAATAGATCAACGATCTTCTTAACGGCTGCCTCAGAATTTTCATTCTCAACCAGGGCCAGATCAAGGATCTCAGGGCTGAAACGGTCATCTTCACCCACACAAACAACCAGGGTCCGGTTGGGGCTGTTGAGTTTTTTAAGCATGCCCAATTCATACTGGTCAATATCCGTTACGCTCGTGACCAGGATCAATCCCGCATCCGTCATCAAATGTGCCAACTCCCCCAGGCGCACCAAAGCATCGTATTTGCCCAGGGTCTTGTCCTTGGAATCTTCCTGGGCGGTGCTTAAACGGTTGGAAACCCCTAGAAAATAAACATTTTTGCCTAAATTGAAGAGGGCCTCTTCAAGGGCCTTGGCAATGCGTTGTTTGCCGGTGTCGATCTTGCCGGCAATGATGATAAAGGCGGATTTATGCTGGTATTTCTGTGCGCGTAGCGCTGGGGTGATCTGCGAGCGTTCCCAGCCGTAATCACGTTCTTTAATATGCTGGTTCAGGTTTGATTCACCTTCAAAGACAGGTGCCAGGATGATACCGCCGCCTGCGATCTCGTAATTGTCCACCAGCACAAAACGGCCGGTAGGAGCGCTATCGACCACCGCATCAAAAGCAATGGGTTTCAGGGTCTCAAAAATGATCTCCGCCACCTCATGACGGTCCACGTGGGGCTTCTGGCTTGAAGCCAGTTCCGCGGCATTCAGCACATGGACGATCTCCGAGACCACCACCGGCACCTGTTGGGTGGCGATCTTCAATTTGTAGGTCTTACCCTTGACCAAAAGCTGTTTTCCCATCCAAAAGATATTGGCACGGAATTTATTGCCCACATGAGGCGGTTTTTCGGAAAGCTTGCAAAGGATCTCTCCCGGCCGGATATAAATTTCGGTATCGTAGGTAAACCCTACGCTCTGTCCCGCAAAAGCCTCCTGGCGCTGAGGACCGTTAAAATATTCCACGGTTTTGATGCGGTTTTTCTTTCCCGAAGGCAAGAAGACAACGTCTTCCCCGACCTTGATAGTGCCTGTTTCAACGCGGCCGGCCACAATGCGACGCTCATCACCCTCTTCGGTGAACTTATAGATATCCTGCACCGGCATGCGAAAAGGCAGAAGATCAGCAGGCGCGGCTTTTTTGAAACCATCAAGCACGTCCAAAACACTGCCTCCCTTATACCAGGGCATCTTTGACGAGGGGCCGATCATATTGTCCCCGTGAAAGGCGGCGATGGGGATAAAGGCCTGGGGAACAAGATTGATCTCTTTCAAGAACTTAAGATAATCATTTTTGATCTGTTCAAAGGCTTTTTGGTCATAGCCCACCAGGTCCATCTTATTAACGCAAACCGCAAGATTTTTGATACCCAAAAAACGCATCATATAGCCATGACGTTTGGAATTTTCCTTGATGCCCTCATGAGCATCAATAAGCAATAAGGCAGCCTCGGCACGGGCGGCACCGGAGATCATGTTCTTAAGGAATTCAATATGGCCGGGAGCATCGATAATAATATAATCGCGCTTAGGAGACTTAAAAAAAGAGCGCGCAGTATCGATCGTGATGCCCTGGGCCTGCTCATCTTTAAGAGCATCCAACAGGAATGCATACTCAAAAGGTTTGGCATTACGCTTGCAATTCGCTTTGACCGCTTCCAATTTACCTTCCGGCAAAGAACCTGTATCTGCCAGAAGACGTCCAACCAGGGTACTTTTGCCGTGGTCCACATGACCGACAATGACCACGTTCATCTGCTCACGCTGAGGAACCATCACATGTACCCTTCTTTACGCAGGGTCTCAAGACCGCCGTCTTCCTTGTCCTGGGCGCGGCCGGACCGTTCGGCAATATTCTTAAATTTACCTTCACGCAATTCTTTGACAATATCTTCAACATTTTTAGCCGTTGAATCTACGGGTGTGGTGCAGGGATAGCAGCCCAGGGAACGGTAACGCTTGCCATTGCCTTGATCAAAATATAAATGGGTGATGGGGATACTTTCGCGTTGGATGTATTCCCAAATATTCAATTCCGTCCAATCCAGCAAAGGATGGATACGGACGTGGGTGCCTGGCGCAAAATCGGTCTTGAACTGGTTCCATAACTCAGGTGGTTGATCGCCGATGTCCCAGTCGCTGTTTTTATCGCGCGGGGAAAAGTAACGTTCTTTGGAACGCGAGCCTTCCTCATCCGCACGGGCACCGACGATGACACCGGTATACGGTTCGGTATTCGCATCTACCTCATATTTGCCGGTGTTATGATTGAGCCGCAACCTGGGCCAGGCGCCGGACAACGTGTTTTTTAAGGCATCCGTCTTAAGGGCTTTGCAGCAGCTGATGCGGTCCAGTTTCCCCTCGGGAAAGGTGCGTTTTTCTTTTAAGGCCTGGGAATTTTGACCCACGATCATGTTTAATTTGTATTTAAGCGCCAACTCATCGCGGTACTTGATCATTTCCGGTATTTTATAGCTGGTATCAATATGGACCAAAGGGATCGGCACATGGCCAAGGAAGGCCTTGCGTGCCAGCCATAGCAATACCGTTGAGTCCTTGCCAATGGACCATAACATCACCAGGGACTTAAATTCGCGGTAAGCTTCGCGTAATATGTATACGCTCTGGGACTCCAGGGCATCTAATTTATCTACGGTTTTATTCACTTCTTATTAGCCTTCCATTTTGGATTGTTATGCAACCCGCATTCTTTTTGTTCCGGGGCTTCCCACCACCAGCGTCCGGCACGGATATCTTCCCCCGGCTTGATGGCCCGGGTACAGGGTGCGCAGCCGATGGAAACGAATCCCTGCGCATGCAAAGGGCTGACATCCACTCCATTTTCCTTAATGTAATCCCTGACCTGCTCCAAGGTCCAATTGTAAAGGGGGTTGAATTTGATCTTTTTATTAGATCCATCCCACTCCACGGCTTGTAAGGCCTCCCGGGTGACGGCTTGCTGGCGCCTTAATCCGACGATCCATGCCTCCTTGCCGCCCAAAGCCCTTTGTAAAGGTTCGACCTTGCGGACTTGACAGCAAAGCTTACGATTTTCCACACTTTCATAAAATAGATTGATGCCTTTAGTGCGGACCATCTCCTCAACATTTTGAGTGTCAGGATAATAGATCTTAAAAGCAAGCTGAGCGTATTTCTTTTGATTTTTTGCCATCAATTCATAAGTTTCCGGGAACAGTCGGCCGGTATCCAGGGTGAAAACCTCTATCCCTGGAGCTATGTTGGCGATCATATCCATGATGACCTGGTCTTCTTCGCCAAGACTGGTGGCAAAACTTACCTTGTGGCCAAATTCATCAAAAGCAAGTTTGACAAGACCCGATGCATCGAGGTCCCTTGCTTTTATATTCAGCTCTTTGATGCGCTCTGTTGGCATATTTTTATGACCTGTATTCAGCAAACAGGTCCGTGGACAAATAACGCTCGCCTGTCGATGGAATGATGGCCACGATAAGTTTACCCTTGTTTTCCGGACGCTCTGCCACCTTCAGGGCCGCAGCCACATTGGCACCGGAAGATATCCCGCACAGTATCCCCTCTTCACGGATAAGCCTTTTAGCCATGGCAAATGATTCCTCATTGGTCACCTGAATGATCTCATCTAATAATTTAGTGTCCACAATGCTTGGAATAAATCCTGCCGCAAGGCCCTGGATCTTGTGAGGCCCTGGTTGTCCGCCGGACAAGACAGCAGAAGTAGCCGGTTCAACAGCAATGGCTTTGAACGAAGCCTTACGCGGTTTGATCACTTGGGCAACGCCGGTAATGGTACCGCCGGTGCCAACGCCTGCCACCAGGAAATCGACCTTACCATCGGTATCGCGCCATATCTCTTCGGCCGTGGTCAAACGGTGGATCTCCACATTGGCCTGATTGTCAAACTGCTGGGGCATAAAATATTTATTCGGATCAGAATCATGGATCTCCTTGGCCTTGGCAATGGCTCCCTTCATTCCTTGGGCTCCCGGCGTGAGGATCAATTCCGCACCCAGGGCTTTAAGCAAGGCCCTTCTCTCAAGGCTCATGGTTTCAGGCATGGTCAGTGTCAATTTATAACCTTTGACCGCGGAAACGAATGCCAAAGCAATGCCGGTATTACCGGAAGTCGGTTCAATGATCACGGTATCAGTCTTGATCTTTCCTGCTTTTTCAGCGGCACGGATCATGTTAAAACCAATGCGGTCTTTAACAGAGTGCAAGGGGTTAAAAAATTCCAGTTTAGCCACGACCGTGGCATAACT
>CAZFON010000059.1:0-8854 GCA_964520185.1 uncultured Planctomycetales bacterium
CATTAAGATAGACATTCTCACGACCGGTCAATTCCGGATGGAAACCTGCAGTCACCTCGATCAGCGCTGAGAGACGTCCATTGACCTTCATAGAACCCTTATTGGGTATAATGATCCGCGATAAAAGTTTTAAAATTGTGCTTTTGCCGGCCCCATTTGGCCCCATAATGCCAACCACATCGCCTTTGGTTATCCCGAAACTGACATCTTTAATGGCCCAAAATTCCTGTTCTTGCAGGGAGACATTCCTGTCACCGCCTTTAAAGAGATGAGGGATGGCATCCCTAAGGGAATTTAACTTCTCCCCTTTTCTGAATTTCTTCCAAACTTGATTGAATTCCAAAGCGTAGGACATTATTCACTCCGTTCAAATTAAATATTTTCAGCAAAATAAGGTTCTGTATTGTGAAAAACCACCATCCCGATAATAAAAGTAATAAAAGAGGCAACTGTCGCGTAAAGTAACCAATATAGGTCCGGCATTTGATGCATGACCACCACACTATCCATTTCTTCCAAAATACTTCCCAAAGGATTTAAAAGCATTAACGGCTTCCATCTGCCAAAAGCACTGGCACTGTAAAAAACTGGAGTAAAGAATATCCCGAACATCAGGATGATCTCAACCACGTATTTAATGTCCCGGTAAAAAAGATTGGCCGCGGAAAGCAATAATCCCAGGCCAAAGGTAAACAAAAACAGTAACAATATCAAAAGCGGAAGCCAAAGAAGATAAATGCTCACACCTGTTTGGAATATAAATAATAGAATAACCAGGACGCCGACCGCGATACCAAAATCAAAAAAACAGGCCAGAACGGAAGATAACACTAAAACGGCCCTGGGAAAATAAATTTTGGTGACCAATGTACTATTGCCGACCAAAGCCTGAACGGAGAAACGGATGGAGCTGATGAAAAACGTCCAGGGAAGGACCTTAACTGAAATAGAAACGATCCCCCGGGTATCCATAGCATGCTGGGCAACGACAGCCATGGCTTTTTTGATCAATATCCCTGCGCAAACCGCTACGATCGGCATAAAAATTGCCCAAAGAAAACCCATGGCCGCCTGCTTATACCTTACCCTTAAGTCTCTTTTTGTTAACATCATGGTAAGGTCGCGGTACTCTATCATTTCTTTGAGCATCTGGATCATAGGTGTCTCCCAAAAGAAAACCCCGCTCTCATGCGGGGTTTCTTTTCAAACCATTTATTTATTGAACTTTTTCTTAAAATATTCAACCGTAAGTTTCAGGCCCTCCTCAAAACTAACAAGGGGATGATAATTTATCTTTTGCTGGATCTTGCTTATATCAGCACTGGTCCTGAACACATCCCCTGCCCGTACAGGCAATAATTTCGGTTTTATGTTCTTGCCGATGATCTTATTTAATGCGTCCACTAATTCCAACACCGTATTGTCTTTTCCGTTGGCCACATTAAAAACTTCATGCTTAATGCCAGGGGTAGTGGCCGAAAGGATATTGGCGGAAATAACGTTCTCAATATAGGTGAAATCCCTGGATTGTTTGCCTGTGCCGAAGATCGGTGGCGGCTCATCGTGCATGATGCAATGGATGAATTTGGGCACCACGACTGCATATTCATCATCCAATGCCTGCTTTGGCCCAAAAACATTAAAATAACGCAGGGCCACGGTTTCAACCCCGAAAAATTCTGAAAAAATACGGCAATAATACTCACCGGTAAGCTTGCTTAAAGCATACGGTGAGATCAAAAGCGGTAAATGCTCTTCTTTTTCAGGGAAATTTTGGGTGTCCCCGTAAATGGAACTTGATGAAGCAAAGACAAACCTTTTAATTTTGTTTTTGGAGGCCGCTTGGAGCATGATCAAAATACCATTGATATTAACTTGATTATAACTTAACGGGTCTTGCATTGATTTAGGCACTGAACGCAAGGCTGCCTGGTGCAGCACATAGTCCATGCCGCGGCAGGCTTTATCAGCATCCGCAGGATTGGTGATGTCCCCGCGGATGAGCTCAAATTTATCCTTGCCAAGCCCCTTGGTAAAATCCAGATTTTCTTCTTTGCCGGAATAAAAATTATCCAACACGCGTACGAAATGCCCTTCTTTGACCAAATGCTGGGCAATGCTTGATCCGATAAACCCGGCGCCGCCGGTGATTAAATAATTGCTCATTTTTTGTCCTTTATTTTGGTTAGATTTAGAGATATCGATAGATGTAATTAGGAACAAAATATTCGATACCGGTTAAAATATGGCCGACAACCTTTGCTTGTGCCTGTGATAAAAGCTCATCAGCCCGGCCCACGATACCACGCTGGGTCTCTCCGGCTTTAATGACCATGATGACTCCATCGGCAATAGCACCGACCACTGCCGCATCTGTAACAGGAATAACAGGAGGCGTATCGATCAAAATATAATCAAACTGCGTACGCAACTGCCTTAAAAGGTCCTTCATCAGCGAGGACCCTAAAATATCAGCCGGATGAGAAGCCACTGCTCCGGAACAAATAAAACTCAAATTCTCGATATCGATGTTAAAGACGATCTCCTCCAATTGGGCTTTATCAGTCAGATATTCACTCAAACCTTTATGCTGTTCAACCCCCAGATATTTAACGATCTTTCCCTTACGCATATCCGCATCAATTAAGAGAATTTTTGGCTTTTGAATGGCATGGGACATGGTAATGGCCAAATTAAGGGCCGTAACGGATTTACCTTCAGAAGCAACGGAACTGGTAATGACAAGAACATGAGGCGGCTTTCCTTTGTTAAGGGAAAGCAAGTTGGTCACCAGGGATTTATACTGTTCCGATACTATGGATTTTGGATCGAAATAAGGGATAAGTCTGGCATCTACCTTGGAATCTGTCATTTTACGGGCCAGGACGGGCTTCTGCTCCTGGATCTTAATGACCTTATCAAGCCGTGCGACACGCTCCTTGGCGGCTTTTTGTAATGCATCAGTTATTTTTCCCATAAATGATTATTCCTTTTTTTTAATTAGCCATTCGAGGGGGTACTCACGCCCTGGACCTGGGTGTTGGAAGCAGAAATTGCTTCAATTTGTTGTTCTATTTTCTTTGTTAAATTATCCAAGTAACTGATCTCCTGCTTATCATCAAGAATGGCTTCTTTAAGATGATCGTAACGGCCCTTCTGCTCTGAAGCCAGGCTGTCGATCCGGCCGCCGATCCGGCCATCGATCCGGCCTTCAAGGGCCTTGTTTTCATTCGCAAAACGAAGCTTCATGGCGGTTATTTGTCTTCCTGACAAAGTATTGGACTTACTGATCAATCCGATCAAACCATTGATCTTTTTATCCTGCTTTCTTATGGAATCCTCTAATGTGGACACTTTATTTTGCCCGGACTCCGCGCCCTTCATCATCACCATAAAAAAAGCCATATTCATCAATAATAGAACAACCATGCCAACAGCCAAAAAGACGATCAAATTCCTTGTGCGGTTAGCAGCCTCCTTCTCTTTATTCATCTGGGAACCGATAATGATCCCTTCCGCGAGAGGAGCGCTGTTTTCTATTCTTGATTCTTGGGCTTTTTTTAGGGCTTTAACTATTTGGCTCATACGTATTCCCTGGTTTTGATCTGTTCGAATTGCTGTATCGGCGCTTCGTTAATGACTTCTTTCATTAACTGGTCATCGATCACGCGCGTCTCGTTAACATATCCCGTCAAAAAGGCGCTGTCGCAGATTTGATTGACCAGCCTGGGCACTCCTTTGGAAAACTGATACACCAGGTCTAAAGCTTCAGGTGTCAAATACTGGTGGTCTGTACCGCTTGCTATTTTTAAACGATGCAGGATGTATTCCTTGGTTTCCTCTTCATTCAGCGGCGTCAAATGAAAATATAGGGCCACGCGCTGGCGCAATTGTTCCAGGCGGCTTAAAGCCAGTTTTTGCTTTAATTCCGGCTGCCCTAAAAGAATGATCTGTATGAGCTTTTCAGTTTCGGTTTCAAGATTGGACAACATGCGGATCTCTTCAAGGACCGCCGGCTTAAGATTCTGGGCTTCATCGATAATTAAAACCACATTATTGTCCCTCTGGATCTGATCTATTAAATAGTCATTCAGCAAAGAAAGCAATTTGGCTTTTGACCCTGAGCCATGTTCGATCTCCAGGTCTTCCAGCACCATGGTCAGAAGGTCCTTGCTGTTTAAATGGGTATTGGTAATAAGGGCCACTTGCGTGTGCCTGTCCAGCCTGCTTAACAAGGTACGGCAAACCGTTGTTTTTCCTGACCCTATTTCGCCGGTAATAACAACGAATCCTTTACGCTGATCAATGGCATACGCCAGGCTGTCTAAAGCCTCAGTGTGCTTATGGCTGGCAAAAAAGAACTTTGAATTAGGCGTCAGGTTGAATGGACTTTCTTTAAATCCATAAAATTTGTTATACATGCGATCACCTTGAATAAGTCATTACGCTCGAAAGCATAATGGCAAAACTGATCATTAACACACCGGATGTCACCATCCAGAACAAACGGTGTAACTGGGCCTGCCTTTGCTCCGCCATGGATTCAAAGGTATTGATCTTGGAGATCGCGCCGAGCAAGGGCACTTGTAAAAAGTTTGAAGCTTCATTTACATCCAAAAAAGACTTATCCAGGAATTCCGACATGAATATAATGGCAACACCTACAGCCAATCCCAATAATAAACCTACAATAGACACCAATACTTTATTGGGCCTTACCGGTTGATTGGGGACCCTGGCATCTTCAATGACCGTATATCTTGTTCCTTCCGAAGAGGCCTGCAAGCGCTGGGTTATTTTGGCTGTTTCCAGACGCTGTAACAGGCTGGTGTAAATGCTTTCATTAACATTAACGTCCCTGGCCATGACTGTATCGATCTTGTCCATGAGCATGACCTTATAGAGGTCTTTTTCAGGAGGGGCGTTATTTTCATTGTTTTTAGGGGCAGCAATGGCTTTTTGGCCAAGATTTGCTAAAGCCGCCTGGATCTGGGTAACCATGGGATTGACGTTTTCCGATGTAAGCTTGACATCCTCAGAATATTCCAGATTCTGCTTCTTAAGTTCTTCCATTTTCTTGTTGATTTCGTTTCTTAATTCCCTGACTTGAGGATGCATTTCCGTAGAATCGATCAATAAAGCATTCAATTTGTCTTTAAGTTCCGCGATCTCCGCTGATTTTATTTTCCCTAAATAAACATGCAATTCTTCTTCAATGAACTTAATGGCACTGGCTGTTTCACTGTCCTGTGCAAGCACATTGCGGCCGATGAAAATATCGGTCACATTTTTAACCACCGCCTGGGCTTGGCGGGGATCGGTCGAGATATAAGAGATCTCAATGATATTGCCATCAGGCCTGAATTCTA
This sequence comes from uncultured Planctomycetales bacterium, assembly GCA_964520185.1. Classification (GTDB taxonomy): domain Bacteria; phylum Omnitrophota; class Gorgyraeia; order Zapsychrales; family Fredricksoniimonadaceae; genus JABDGZ01. The sequence goes on from CAZFON010000059.1 coordinate 5,370, forward strand.
TTTCATTTTGGAGCTTTTTAACGGCTTGTTCCATCTCGACCTGAGAATGGATATTTTTGTCCAGATGCAGGCGCTTGATCAATTCGCTTAGGCTGTCCCATCCCAGCATGGATTCTTTGATGGTTTGCATACGCTGGGCGACCGATGTTGAGACCGCGATATTGCTTAAGAGAGGATTATCGTTCTTGCCTTCTTCAACTAATATCTTCATGGAAGAAAGGTATTCTTTCTGCAGGAGTATAGATGCGCAGATCCCTAAAACCAGCCCGATAAAGCAAGGCATGATAATAAACCACTTGCGTCTAAAAAAAACCTTCAGGTATTCGATGATCCCGTGCTGCATTTTTTCCATGATGTCATCCTTTATGGTATCTGCCCTTAAAAGGCGTATTTCGCTGATCCGCCTGCTCCAGCCAGCTGGTTGACAGGAGTGGTCACAGGACTAATGGCCCTCATGGCCTTAGTTAAGAAGGTAGCAGGAACATACAAGCAATCGCCTGGGTGCAAAATATAATCTTCCCGTAAATCCCCTTTATAAAGCAAAGCCTCCACATTGACCTTCTTTCTTGTGACATGGCCTGATGATGAAGGAGTAAAGATGGAAGCACTATCTGTGGCCGCTGAACCTATCACAGGCAATCCTGCAGCCAACAAGGCCTCCCTTACGGTAATGGTGTCCCCGTGCATGGGTATTCTCCCGGGATTGGCAACTTCACCCACCACGTAAACAATTTTGCTATTATAACCGACGATCTTAAGGCTGATATCAGGTTTGATGATATAGGTAGACAACTTTTTGGACAAAAGGTCAACGGCTTTTTCCTTGGTAAGGCCCGCCAACTCCACATCTCCGGCAAATTCATACTGGATCTTGCCTTCCTTATTAATGGTGTACTCACCGCTGACTTCCGGATGGCGCATGACAATGATACTGATCACATCATCAGGTCCTAAGGTATAATTGCCGTTTAAGGCCACATAGGCATCTGCCCTCTGAAAATTTTTGTATTCTTCCGGGGTCATGGTAGCCTTTAATTTGTCTTCATTGACCCGTTGGAGATAACCGCGATTTTCAACACTGACATTATCATTAATTCCGGTATTACTTTTGTCAGGAGTCGTACTGTTTAATTGATTTAAAGCATCCTGTGCAAGAACCAAAGAAGAAAATCCCATTACCCCGCAGGCAATGAACAACTGGATTACTAAAATTCTTGGACCTTTCATAATATCTAATCCCCCTTTAAATTAAACTTCTATAAGTAGTTCATGCAAATGGCGTATTTGGGTCAGATCATTTTCATCATAGACCCTCCAGCTTCTCCAATTACGCAGAGGCTTTTTGATCTTCCCCATTTTTTCCCATCTCACAATGGTTTTGGTACTGATGCCCACGATCTGGGCCACCTCAGTAATGGTCATACGCTTCTTTGCTGCAGATTCGATCATATAGATTCTCCCGTTTCTATATCCATACCCGAATACTTAGCAATTGACGTACCAATCAAGCTTTTTTATATCTGAATTGTTCTAAAGTATTGCAGAATAAATACTTAAAATATTTCTCAAGGATAATTTATGTACTACTAGGATTGAGTGACTGTATAAAAGAATGAACACTTCTGTCTAATTATGTCCAAGACATACCAGGACATTGACACAAATTATAACATAATTTTGTTTTTAACCTATATAAATTTAGACACATATATGCTATTTTCATAACCTATTTAACACAAATGGCTTATATTCTTTATAAATGAAATGCTGCCTATTTCAATAATTGCTATTCTATACAATAATATGGTATATTTATTGCATGCAATTAAAGACCACCGGTATCCAGGTCCAAAAACTCACTTATTCCATGTCCCTTGAGAAAGCAATTGAGGTACTGCTTCTTCCTCACGCGGAGCTGGTTACGAATATTGAACAAGAATTGCAAGACAATCCCCTGCTTGAGGCTGAGATCGATGACAAGCAAATCGAGGCCCTGGCCAATCTCCCTTCCACTAATAATATGTCAACTTCTACCAATGATGGGGAGAACCAGGAATTTGAGTCTTCAGGTACTGTAAATATGATGACCCTGGAAGAACACCTGTATCATCAGCTATCTTGGGAATTTTCTGACCCTCAAAAAAGGAAGATCGGTGAATATATTATCGGTAACCTAGATAAGGACGGCTTCCTTGGACTGACATGTGAAGAAATAGCTGAAAATTTTGATCTATCTGATATCTCAGCCATTCAGGAGATATTATATGCTATCCAAAATTTCGACCCCATTGGCATAGCCACCAAAGACCTTAATGAATGTTTGACCGTGCAATTAGGGGCTCGCCAATCGCCATACCGGGATTTAGCCATCCGTATCGTAAAAGAATATTTGGATCATTTAGGGGAAAAACGCTACGCCTGCCTGGCCAAAAAGCTGTCTGTTTCTACTGAAGAGATCACTGAAGCTGCAGCTTTGATCGCTTCCCTTGAACCCAGGCCTTCGCGCAATTATCTCCCTGCTACTCCCTGTATTTACGTTGAACCTGATATTTATATGCGCAAGAACGAAGAAGGGAAATTGATCGTTGAAACAAATAGAAGCGGCTTGCCTGTACTTAAGATCAGCCGGAACTACCGCGATTTGCTGAACCAACCCAATCTTTCACCCAAGGACCGCGACTTTATCAAGGAACGGATCAATAAAGCCACCCAATTTATCAGGAATATTCACCAACGTGGAGAGACCATCACCGCCATTGCGAAATTTATCTTGGAGAATCAAAAGGATTTTTTTGAAGGTGACGCCTCAGCCCTTAACCCCATGACGCTGAAAGATGTAGCCTCCTATTTAGAAAGGAATGAATCCACCATTTCCAGGGCCATCAACAAAAAATATATTGATACGCCCCAGGGTCTTTTCCCTCTAAAGTTCTTCTTTTCACATAGTGTGGCGCGGGAGGGAAATGAAGACACTTCAGCGCATAACGTTATTCAGGAACTGGCCCAGTTGATCGAAGAAGAAAATAAGCAATCCCCCTTATCTGACCAGGAGATCCAGGACTATTTCAATGCCAAAGGGCTCCATCTGGCCCGGCGGACAGTTACTAAATACCGCCAAAAATTGAACATCCCTTCTTCACACTTAAGAAAATAAAAAAACGGCCAAGTTAAAACGTATACGTCATTCCGCTAAGAAGGCCTTCTTCGTGGGTTTTGCTGACCGGCTCATACATCCCATCGGGAGCGACCCTGGAAGCCTGGATCTTCCAATAAATAAAATAAGGCGTCACATCAAACGATAAATTTTTTAAGAGATATAATTTTATCGGAGCCTTGACTTCGGTCCCCCAGACGCTTCCCAATTTAAAAGTAAATTGATCAAGATCAGAGTACATTTTGGGGGAAATTGCAAACAACACTTCCCCATCCAACCCTGCAGATAGTCTTGAAAGGAACGGATAATTCATGCCGGCGCCAAAACCTGT
>CAZFON010000060.1:0-4880 GCA_964520185.1 uncultured Planctomycetales bacterium
TTGTCTCGGGCAGCTTGCGCAATTGCTTCGCGACTTCATATCCGTTCATGCCGGGCAGGCCGATGTCGAGGATAATGGCCTCGGGCTTGAAATTAAGCGCAGCCTCAAGGCCGGAGGGGCCGTTGAAGGCGACCTGTACTTTATGTCCCTGCAACGTCAAAAGAATCTGGGTGGTTTTGGCGGAATCCGCATTGTCTTCGATAAGAAATTCTAAGCTTCCCTCCGATAATTGTTTGACAATAATAAAACATATACTATAATACAACCCTTCAAACCAAATAAACCGACAAAAGGGAGTAGTGATCATTCATGTTAGAAGTTAAAGTCAACGACAAGAACAGTTTTGAAAAAGCGATGCGTTTATTTAAGAAGCAATGCCAGAAAGACGGTTTTTTAGTCGAGCTTAAAGAGCGCCGTTTTTATTGCAAGCCTTCCGAACGCAAACGTAAAAAAGGCAAGAGATAATAAATAGGACAGAATAAAGGTGACAGGTACATTTTTTTATAGATAGTTGGTATAAAAAATGTACCTGTCACCTTTATTTTCTTTATGATCAAGGTCAAGCGTGCGCTCATTTCTGTTTCCGACAAAACCGGCCTGGTGGACTTTGCCAAAGGCCTGCAGAAATTGGGCGTCGAAATCATTTCCACCGGCGGCACAGCCACGCTTTTGCGTTCTTCCGGCCTTGTAGTCAAGGAAGTCTGTGAGTATACCGGCTTTCCTGAAATGCTGGATGGCCGGGTCAAGACCCTTCATCCCAAGATCCACGGCGGGCTTTTAGCCCTGCGTGATAACCCTGAACATATGAAACAGATCGCTGCTCACGATATCGGCCTCATCGATATGGTGGTGGTGAATCTCTATCCTTTTGAAAAAACCATCCAGAAAAAGAACATAAACCTGGAAGAGGCCATTGAAAATATCGATATCGGCGGCCCCTCCATGCTGCGCTCAGCGGCCAAGAACTATAGAAGTGTCGCCGTTATCTGCAATCTAGAGCGGTATAACGAGATCCTTAGTGAATTGAACAATAACAGCGGTATTTTATCGGACAAGGTGCTCTCCAGCCTGGCCATCGAGGTCTTTGAGCGCACCAGCAGGTATGATGCCGCTATTTACAATTTCCTGAATAACCGTTTCAAGGCGGATAATTCTTTCTCTGAGTTTTCAAATGAGTTCGCTTTTTCTTTTACTAAATTGCAGGACCTTCGTTACGGCGAGAACCCGCACCAGGCAGCTGCCTTTTATAAGGACAACAGCCCCCAGCGTGAGGGCTTGGCCCAGTTACAGCAATTGCAAGGCAAGGAACTTTCTTTTAATAACATCCTTGACCTGAATGCTGCGGTGGGCATCATCCGTGAATTCGATGCTCCGGCAGCGGTCATTATCAAGCACAATAACCCTTGCGGCACGGCCCAGGACAAAAGCCTGGATAAGGCTTACCTGAAAGCCTATCGATCCGACCCGCTTTCTGCCTTTGGAGGCATCATTGGTTTGAACCGCTCGGTGGATGCCAAAACCGCGAAAGCCATCATCAAAAGCGGTTTTATGGAATGCATCATTGCCCCTGAATTTACAGAAGAGGCCAAGGGCCTCTTTGTTGCCAAAAAGAATTTGCGCTTACTGGTACTGGATATCCACGGCATCAAAGAGGACCATTTCGATTTTAAGAAGGTTTCCGGCGGGCTGTTGCTCCAGGTCAAGGACAACCGCAGCTTGAGGCCGGAAGAAATGAAAATAGTCAGTAAGGTCAAACCTACCAAGCCGCAAATAGCCAGCATGATTTTCGGCTGGAAATTGATCAAACACGTCAAAAGCAATGCCATTGCCCTCATCAAGGGGACACAAACCGTCGGCGTCGGCATGGGACAGACCAGCCGCGTGGATTCTGCGATCCATGCCATCCGCCGGGCCGGGGCTTCTGCAAAGGGCAGCGTTTTGATATCTGATGCCTTTTTGCCCATGCCGGACACTGTCACCGTCGCTGCCAAAGCAGGGGTGGCGGCCATTATCCAGACCGGCGGCTCTATCAATGATGCAGCCGTGATCAAAGAAGCCGATAAAAGGAAGATCGCCATGGTCTTCACAGGGATCAGGCACTTTAAACATTAAATAATCCCTGCTTCTTCAAACTCGGTAGGCTTACCTCGGTATGAACTCTTCAGAAGTGCACGGTTATTTAAATTCTTTTAATAATTTTGAATCCCAGCTTCACCAACTGCGTCCTGAGGATTTTTACCTTAACCGCATCCAGCATTTCCTGGAATTATTGGGCAATCCTGCCCAGCATTTAAAGATCGTGCATGTGGCGGGTACCAAGGGCAAGGGCTCCACATGCGCCTTTCTGGCCGGCATTTTGCAGGAGGCGGGATATACAACAGGGTTATACACCTCGCCCCATTTGCACAAGATCAATGAGCGCATCCGGATCCTCAATGCCGCCAACCGGTACTCCCAAGACCCGTTCAAAGGAGCCATCAGCGACGACGATCTAGCTTCGGTGCTCACGGCCTTGCGTCCGGTGGCGGCAGTAATCAAAAATGAAGGCAATCTCCTCACCCTTTTTGAGGTCCTGACAGTGGCTGCTTTGTATTATTTTGCAAAATCCCAGGTGGACATCGTCATTTTAGAAACAGGTTTAGGCGGACGCCTGGATGCGACCAATGCGGTGGATTCGGACCTGGCTGTTATTACGCCGGTGAGTTTAGACCATACCCGTTTATTGGGCTCCACATTAACTCAGATAGCTTTCGAAAAAGCAGGCATCATCAAGAGCTCACATCAGAAGGTTGTTATTGCGCCTCAAGAGAAAGAAGCGATGGATGTTATTGGGCAGCGGTGCCGGGAGTTCGGTATTCAGCCGGTATCAGTTGATCCCGGGGAATATGAAAACTTTAAAGTAGGGCTTAAAGGGGAGCACCAAAGGATCAATGCAGCCACAGCCCTTGAAGCAAGCGGGATCCTAAGGACAATGGGTTTTCAAATCAATGATGAGGCCCTTGCCGCGGGATTGAAAAATGTTCTTTGGCCGGGCCGTTTCGAGCTTTTGAATAATGATCCGGATGTGATCGTTGATTGCGCGCACAATGGGGCCTCTGCCAGCGCTTTATCAAAGACCCTGGACCAGGAGTATCCGGACCGACGGGTGATCCTGATCTTGGGGCTTTCTGAAGACAAGGATGCCGCCGCCATTTGCAAACCCCTTAAAGACAAGGCGGCGCATGTTTTTTTGACCAAGGCCCGCCATCCCAGGGCACATCTATTTACTCCGGCGGAAGCCAAGGACCATTTTGGCGGGGTGCCTTTTGAAATAGTAGAGGATATCGACCAGGCTTTGGATAAGGCCTTGCGCAGGGCTGACGCTCAGGATGTGGTCCTGGTGGCAGGTTCGGTGTTTGTGGTGGCAGAGGCTAGGGATCATTGGAGAGCCAAAAAGGTGAACGATGTACCAGTATAAGGGAATGGAAGATACGATCGCTGCCATTGCGACACCGGCAGGGCAAGGGGCCATTGGCATTATCCGCGTCAGCGGTAAAGATGCCGTCGGCATTTGCGAAGGACTTTTGCGTCTTGGTAAGGCCAAGACATTGAAAACCAGTGAAAGCTACCGGACCCTTCATGGCTGGGTGATTAAAGAGGGGAACATGCTGGATGAGGTTTTGGTAACAGTGATGCGAGGGCCCAAAAGCTACACGGGTGAAGATGTTGTTGAGATCAGCGGCCACGGGGGCATGGTCGTTTTGCGCGCGGTGCTAAAAGCTGTTTTGGATGAAGGGGCGCGTCTGGCCTCTCCCGGAGAATTTACTAAACGGGCTTATCTGAACGGACGCATGGACCTGGCCCAGGCCGAGGCTGTGATCGATATTATCCAGGCAAAGACTGAAGACTTTTTGCGCCAGTGTCATCACCAATTAAAGGGGGAATTGTCAGGCCGGCTTAATGAAATACGCCAGGAGTTGTTGAAGGTTTATACGATGGTCGAGGCCTTGATCAATTTTCCTGAGGACGGCATCGAGCCCCAAGGCCGTCTGCAAATATCAGAGAGCCTGGGCAGCCAGGAGAAAGAGATCGCCCGGCTGTTGGAATCCTCCAAAAGCGGCCGCCTGTTGAAGGAAGGCGTGCGCATTGTCCTGTGCGGCAAACCCAACGTGGGAAAGTCCTCCCTGCTGAATGCCTTGCTCAAAGAACAGAGGGCCATTGTGACCCCCATTGCCGGCACCACCCGCGATGTATTGGAAGAATCAGCGCAAATGAGAGGTATTCCTGTGGCCCTGGTCGATACCGCTGGTATCCTTGAGCCCAGGGATTTGATCGAAGAGGAAGCGGTCAAGCGCAGCCATCTTTATATCAAAAGCGCTGATGTGGTGCTTTTGGTGCTCGACCACAGCCTTCCCCTGGAAGAGCAGGACACGATGCTGATGGAACAATTGAAAACGGCCAGGGTATTGGTCGTGGTCAACAAGATCGATCTGCCCGGACAAATAAATTTAGCAGCACCTGCAGAAATTTTCGGACAAGGGCATATCACCGAGGTTTCAGCCTTTGAAAGAGATTCTATTCAAGCCTTGGAGACCAAGATCGTTGAGATGATCGGCATGGATAAGGACCTGGAAGCGCAGGGTATCATGGTCAGTAATATGCGTCATGTAAAATCGTTAGAGGAAGCCCAAAGGAACCTGCAAGACGCCTGCCGCCTGATGGATGATAAGACTTCGCTGGAATTCGTTTCAGAAGAGATCAAAGCTGCCGTCAACCAACTGGATGCCATTACCGGCCGCAATATCGATGAAGACCTGCTGGACCGTATCTTCGCTGAATTCTGTATAGGTAAATAAAAGCGTATAGAGAAGATTGGATCAAATGCTGTGGTCAGCCGGATT
>CAZFON010000060.1:4890-8806 GCA_964520185.1 uncultured Planctomycetales bacterium
GATTATATTCCGAATTGGTCCAGTATGGTTGCGGATGGGCCTGGGTGCTATAGACGGCCATGACCTTCTTTAGGGTCTCAGGGTCGCTCATGATCTGACGGGTCAGTTCCATCATTTTGGGATTGCGCATCAGTTTGACCATGTCATGAGCGTCAATTGCTTTTTGGACCTCAGGGTCTTGCAGGACCTGCTGGAAGCGCGGGTCTTCAGCCAAAGTTTTGGCTTCGCCGCTCGAAGGGGTTGCTTCGACGGCGGCGTTTTGTTTGGAGCCTGCAAACAGGCTTTCTGACCAGGGCTTGACCATCGCGAAGGAAGCGGATTTCAGCACATTTTCGTGCACATTCGTCATTATTTTTCCCCAGGGCGGTAACACCGCCAGCAAGACCAGGGTAAATGCAATAAATACCCATCCCCATGCCAACGTCAGCAGTGATCCTCCCAGGCGGCTTAAAGCATTCGGTTTTATTTCCGTATTAGTGGCCTTGGCAAATGTAATGAGTAGAAGTTTCAGGGCAAAATCCATAAGGAAAGGCCCGATCAAACCTATGACCAAGCTCAGGATGATCTCTTTTGTTAGTTGAAAATAGATGATGCTAAGGACGGTGGTGACTATAATAGAGAAAGGAAGGGTCAGGGATTGCACGAATCCGCGCATGGCCCCGCGGGCCAGGAAGAAAAGACTTAAGAAAAAGGTTATAAAGTCAGTGATGTCCATTATCAGTGTGAATGTAGTTGAACAAGATAAAAGATAACCAGGACCAGGCCATAGGCCAGGGGAATAAAGAAACAAACTTTAATGATCATAGGAAAGGACAGCTTAAGCTTGGATTTGGCCAGTTTTTCCTTGATCTTGGCGTATTCTTCCAAGGACAGCTGTTTGGCTTTTTTGGATGTAGGAGAAGTTCCTGCCATGGTTTGGTTAGTATAGCATCGGCTTAAAAGGCCTGCAATAAAATTGAGGTAAAAAAGAGGGGGGCTTTTTTAAGATTATTTATTTATAAATATTTATTTAAGCTTTTATTACGATTATAACATCATTATTTTCAGATGGTTGTAGAAGAAATATATTTTTTGTTTTTATTTGCTTTTTATCAAATATGTTTTAAACTATACACAGAGAAAGCGTTTTCAGGAAAACACATCAATTTAAAAGAAAGTTTGGATATGGGAGCTTCTACTAATCAGCGCACAGAGACGAGATTTGGCTGTTACGTGCCCGTAGAGGGCAAAGAAGGCGGCGAGTTCGACCAGACCAAGACCATAGATATCAGCCGCCATGGGATCGGTTTTCTCACCTCCCAGCCTGTAGGGATCAACCAGAAGATCGCCGTTGAAATAGTCCTTAAGGAGAATACGCAACCTGTTATGGTTGTTGGAGTTGTGAAATGGATACGCAGGCTTCAGGATTCGGACCAATACCGGGTAGGCATGGTCTTTTCTGAAGTGATTTCAGGCTCTGACACCAGGCTGGATAAATACTTTACATCTAAACGCTGGGAATAATGGTGTTTGATCAAGGCCTAACGGCCGGCAGGAGGGATTAATCGATGCCTGCAGAAGTTGACGAAATAGAGGAACGGAGATTATTCGAGCGTTTTTCAGCCAGATTTCCGGCTAAGTTTAAGGACACCAAGGATAATTACGGAAGCGATGTGTTTTTGCGTGATGCTTCTGCCGAAGGTGCTCGCATCGTCAGCAAAGAACGATATTTTTTGGATGACCAGGTTTCACTTGAGGTTGAGTTGCCGGATGGCGGAGAGCCGATGGTTTTATCCGGCCATGTGGTTTGGGTCAAGCTCTTGAACATGTCCTTATGGGACATCGGTGTTAAATTTTCCGAAGTGAAATTTCTCAAGATGCAACGCCTTTTCAAACTCACCGAACATAGTACCTTGTAAAAATCCATCAGAAAAACGTCTTTATGTCCCCAGACCCATTTTATAAATACAACCCTGATGGAGTCAGTTTTTCTTCAACACAAGCAGCCGGCATCAAGACCATCTATGCGCCGTTATGCGGCACAGAGGCCCTGGGTCTTAAATCTTCCATTACCCCATTTTTAAGCGGGGACATTAAACTCGATAAGTTTCAATATTTGACCAAACCGGCTTCCCGGGAAGATCTGCGGTATCCTTTGCGCGATTTTTTTGTTTTTATCAAAGACAAAGGCTCTTTTTGTTTATCCCAGGAATCCTCGCCGGACTCCTCTTGCGTCGAGATCGGGCCATTATGGCACAAGCTCACGCGTAACCATAAAAAAGCAGGGCTGCAGCTGACCGCCCTTAATTTCATCCCTGTTAACGCCCAGAACGTTGAACTGATGCAGGTTGTGGTTAAAAATATTTCCAAAAAAAGCATCACCTTTGTTCCAACCAGTAGTTTGGGCCTTTTTGGCCGCGCCCTGGCCAACAAGCACGATCATGAGCATGTAACGGCACTTCTAAACCGTCCACAGCAGCTTTCGGAAGGCGTTTTGCTTTCGACCACCATGGCTTTTAACGAGGAGGGTCATAAGACAGGTCACGGCGTTTATTATGTCTTTGGCTGCGAGGGCAATTCCAAATTACCGGCAGGGTCTTTCCCTACGGTGGACAGTTTTTACGGCGATGGTTCTTCGGCTTGCCGTCCCCAGGCGGTTTTGGAAAACCACAAACCTGCCAAGCTTGGGGGACAAGCCCTCAACGGCAAGGAGGCGGTTGGCGCGTTGCGCTTTAGTCAGAAGACCTTGAAACCAGGAGGGAGCTGTTCCTATATCATAGCGGCAGGCATTGCCGACGATGAGGCCAAAGCCAAAGGCGCCTTCCATCGTTTTAATGCTGCGGACAAATTCGACAAAGGCCTGGAAGAAAATAAGAAGTACTGGTCTGAAAAAACTTCTTCCATTGTTTTTAAGAGCGGAGATGAACATTTCAATTCCTGGATGCGCTGGGTCACCTTGCAGCCGGTTTTACGCCGTATTTTCGGCTGTTCGTTCCTGCCGGACCATGATTACGGCAAGGGCGGCCGCGGCTGGAGGGACATCTGGCAGGACCTGTTGTCCCTGATCCTTATCGAACCTCATCAGGTACGTCATGACCTGGTCAACAATTGCGCCGGGGTGCGCATCGACGGCAGCAACGCCACCATCATCGGCGCCAAGCCGGGTGAGTTCGTGGCTGACCGTAACGCCATCACCCGCGTCTGGATGGACCATGGCGCCTGGCCTTTTTTGACCCTGCTTTTGTATGTCGACCAAAGCGGCGATTTCGATGTTCTCCTGCAGCATCAAAGTTATTTCAGGGACCCGCAGCTTTCCCGCACGCATGACAAGGACATCGCGTGGGTCGCCCGCTACGGGAATAAATTATTGGACAAAAAAGGGCATGTGTATGAAGGCACGGTGCTGGAGCATCTGTTAGTGCAGCATTTGACCCAGTTTTTCAACGTCGGAGAACATAATGTCATCCGCTTGGAAAGCGCGGACTGGAATGACGGCCTGGACATGGCCTCTTCAAGAGGGGAAGGCGTTGCCTTCAGTTCCTTGTACGCAGGGAATTTATTGAAACTGGCGGACCTGTGCGTTGACATGGCCGGTGTCAAAGGCATCAGGACCGTGCGCGTTTTCCGCGAGCTTTTGATCTTGTTGGATACCTTATCGGAAAAGGTCAATTACGACAACTGGCAGGAGAAGCATAATCATCTTTTCGGGAAATATTTTCACAGCGTGCAACCGGCCCTCAGCGGGGAGATCGCGGAAGTTGACATCAAAGACCTGGCGCATGATCTGCGTACCAAGGGACAATGGTTATTTACACATATCCGCCGTCAGGAAAAGGTCAAGGTCGAAAAAGGCGGCAAGACATACGAATGGTTCAATGGGTATTATGACAATAAGGCCCAACGGGTTGAAGGGCTTACCGGCAAAGACGTGCGCATG
>CAZFON010000061.1:0-8799 GCA_964520185.1 uncultured Planctomycetales bacterium
GCATGAGGTTCCTTTCTTCAAATTTTCAACGCCGCCAGGAAGGCCTCTTGGGGCACTTCCACACGACCGATCTGTTTTAGCTTCTTTTTACCTTCCTTCTGCTTTTCCCATAATTTGCGTTTACGGCTGATGTCACCGCCGTAACATTTGGCCGTGACATTCTTGCCCGCCGGTTTCACGCGCGCCGAGGAAATGATACGGCCGTCGGCTTGGGCCTGGATGCGCACCTCGAAGAGCTGCTGGGGAATGAGCTCCTTGAGCTTGGTGACCAGGCCTAATCCTTTGTCATAAGCACGGTCCTTATGCACCATGCATGAAAACGCATCACAAGGCTCATCGTTGATCAAAATGTCCAGGCGCGTGATGGCGGCGGGCATGTATTCCGTAAATTCATAATCAATGGAGCCGTAGCCCCGGGTGGCGGACTTGACCAGATCATTGAAATCAACGATGACCTCGGAAAGCGGGATATCAAAAAGTATCTTCATGCGGTCGCCGATAAATTCGCTCTTCTGAAAAAGGCCCCGCTTGCGTTTGGCCAGTTCCATGACCGCATCCATATAGGTGACCGGCGTAAAAATGGACACCGCCAAGATCGGCTCTTCCAGGCGCACGATATCCGAGCCGTTGGGCAGGTCCGACGGGTTTTCCAATTCCATCACCGTGCCGTCGCGCTTGATGATCCTGTAGCCGACATTGGGCGTGGTCAGGATCAAATTCAGGTCATATTCCCTCTCGAGACGCTCCTGCACGATCTCCATGTGTAAAAGCCCTAAAAAACCGCAACGAAAACCGTAACCGAAAGACTGGGAATTTTCATGCTCATAGACAAAGCTGGGGTCTGAAAGCCGTAATTTATCAATGGCCTCGCGCAGGGGCGCATAGTCGCCAGGATTCACCGGATAAACACCGCAGAAAACCAGGGGCTTTAATTGACGGTAACCTTCTAAGGGATGGGCTGTCGGTCGTGCCAATTCCGTCATGGTATCCCCAACCCGGACTTCTTTGGGGTCATGCAGGTTACAGGTGATATAGCCGACTTCCCCCGCGGACAATCCCTTGACCGGCTGGACGCCGGGAGCGAAAATACCCACTTCCTGCACGTCGAAATCCTTGCCCACGTTCATAAAACGGATGCGCACGCCGGGCTTGATGGCCCCTTCAAAGATGCGCACATAAATGATAATGCCCTTGTAAATATCGTACTTCATATCAAAAACCAGGGCCTTCAAAGGCGCCTCAGGGTCCCCTTCAGGCGACGGGATGAATTTCACAATTTTCTCAAACAACTCACCGATGTTGACGCCTTCCTTGGCCGAGACCAATTGAATGTCCTCTGATTTGAACTTGAGGATGTCTGTGAATTGACGCTTGGCTTCATCAATATCTGCGTTGGCAATGTCGATCTTGTTGATCACCGGCAGGATTTCCAGGTTATTGTCGATGGCCAGGTAATAATTGGCGATGGTCTGGGATTCGACGCCCTGTGTTACATCGACCAAAAGAAGCGCTCCTTCGCAGGCGCGCAAGGATTTTTCAACTTCATAAGAAAAGTCCACATGGCCGGGCGTATCAATAAGATTAAATACATAGGCCTGCCCGTCCTTGGCCTTGTAATCCAGGCGCACGGCAGAGGCTTTGATGGTAATGCCGCGCTCGCGCTCCAGGTCCATGTCATCAAGCATCTGGTTATGGAACTTGCGCTCGTCAATGGCGCCGGCGAACAGTAAAAACCTGTCCGCAAGGGTGGATTTGCCGTGGTCAATATGGGCGATGATGGAAAAATTGCGGATATTCTTCATTTTCATTTTAGATTTCTATGCTCACGGGTCCTGGCTCATCGCGCCTCGCCACCCGGTGAGCCAAAGTATCGCTCAAAAAATAGATCCAATCCTTATAATGTTAAGAGGCTTTGTAGGATTCTTTTTCGACTGCTGGCGGAATAAGCCGACCGCAGTCGAAAAAGAATCCTACAAAGCCTCTGATCAAATATCTCATGGTTGGACGATTTTCATGATCTTGTCAATAGTTTCCTCTATCGTTAACCCTGTGGTGTCAACGGTAACGGCGTCGAACGCCTTTTTCAAGGGGCCGACACTGCGGGTCAAATCCTTGCGGTCGCGCTCGATCATCTCAACTTTCAATTTTTCAAAATCGGTCTTTCTGCCCGCGTCGGCCAGCTCTTTATGCCGGCGGCGTACACGTTCCTGCACATCGGCATCCAGATAAAATTTAAAACGCGCATCGGTAAAGACCACCGTGCCCTGGTCGCGGCCGTCGGTCACGACCGAACGGGCCTGGCCAATGTCCCTTTGCCAGGCCACCATCAAGGTCCTTACTCCCGGTGTCTTGGCTGCATAATAAGTATTGTTGGTGACATCAGCACTTCGGATGTCCACGGATACATCTTCGCCGTCCAGGGTCACATGCAGGGAGCCGTCAGGCATTTCCTTAAAAGAAATGATGGTGTGGCGCGCCAAATTGGTCAAGGCTTCTTCATCGGAAAGGTCCATTTTAAAACGCAGGGCCTTTAAGGTCAGGGCCCGGTACATGGCGCCGGTATCCAGATAGGAAATGCCTAATCTTTTGGCTAAGGCACGGGCCACGGTACTTTTGCCTGCACCGGCGGGGCCATCCAAGGTGATGACTAAATGATCCGCTGGCATGGCTTATCCCAACCGCTCCCGCTTGTCACGGGCGGTTTTAAAAATATCGGTCAAGCTTTCTGCATCGCGGGTCACAATGGCTTTGCGCATCGTTGCCAGGTTCTTGACAGCCTCATCAATGGCCTTGAGGACCGGCTGATGGTTGGTCAATGCAATGTCCCGCCAGACCTGAGGGTCCGAGGCCGCGATACGGGTGGTATCTTTAAGCCCCTGGGTGGCAAGTTCCAAATATTGATCAGGAATGGTCTTCATCAAGGCAAAGGCCGCCAAATGCGGAAGATGGCTGATATAGGCCAGGGTCTCATCATGCTCCTGGGGACTCATCAACCTGACCGTGGAGCCTAATTGGACCCAAAACTGCTTTGTCTTTTCGCGGGCCAGGCGGTTGGTCTTGTCCGTCGGGGTCATCACGCAGATGCCGCCTTCAAAGAGCTGACTATTGGCATTGGCAGGGCCTTTTTTCTCGGATCCCACCAACGGATGCGAGCCTACGTACAAGACCGAATGATGCAGGACCTTTTCAGCCCTGTCCACGATGGCAGACTTGGTCGATCCCAGATCCGTGACGATGCAGCCGCGCCTGTGCTCCTTGCCTAAAATTTCAATAAGGTCCAGAATGGCATTGACCGGGGTGGCCAACACGATCAGGTCAGCGCCGAGGATCCCCTTGGTAAAATCCAGGGACCACTCATCGATAGCGCCCATTTCCTTGGCTTTCTTGAGCGAAGCCTCCTGACGGCCGATACCTATCACCTCGCGGCTCAAGCCCTTCTTTTTGATGGCCAGCCCCAAGGAGGCCCCCATCAAACCAACACCGACAATTGCTACCCTTCTAAAAAGCTCTCTTCGATTGAACATAAGATATCCTCTAAAAATCCCGATCCATAGCCTGGGCCACACGCTTGCAGGAGACCATCAATTCCTGGAACTTATCCGGCATCAAGGACTGCGCTCCGTCGGACAAGGCCTCTTCCGGGTTGTCATGCACTTCGATCATCAGGGCGTCAGCTCCTGCCGCTATCCCGGCACGCGCGCCTGCACCCACATATTCCCATGAGCCTGTGCCATGGCTGGGGTCAACCACCACCGGCAGATGCGACAGGCGTTTGGCCACGGCCACGGCGTTGATATCAAGGGTATTGCGGGTGGCGGTCTCAAAAGTGCGGATGCCGCGCTCGCAAAGCATCACATCGAAATTGCCGTTAGCCAACAGATACTCGGCGGACATCAGCCACTCCTTGACGTTGCCGCTCATGCCGCGTTTCAGCATCACCGGCTTCTTGATGCTGCCTATTTCTTTCAATAAGGAAAAATTCTGCATATTGCGTGCGCCTATCTGCAGCACATCGACGTATTGTGCCACCAACTCCACCTGCCGGGTATCCATGACCTCGGAGATCGTGCACATGCCGACTTCCTTGCCGACCGCTTTTAATATCTTCAAACCTTCCTCGCCCAACCCCTGAAAATCATACGGGGAGGTGCGCGGTTTAAAAGCCCCTCCGCGCAGGATATTCGCACCCATGGACTTGACCGTCTTGGCCAGGACAAGCATGCTTTCATAGCTTTCCACTGAGCATGGGCCTGCCATCACCGCGATCTTTTTACCACCGACCGTCGTATCATGCGGCAGTTTGATGACCGTGTTTTCCTTCTTAAACTCACGGGAAACCAGCTTATACGGCGCCAGGACCTGCAAGACCTGGTCAACGCCCGGGAAAGCTTCCAGCGGAATGACCCGCAGGGCATCTTCAGGCCCGATGAATCCGATCACGGTGCGCTCCACGCCGCGTGAAATATTGGCCTTCAAGCCCAGCTTGTTGGCGCGCTCGACAATGTGTTGGACATTGGCCTCCGTGGCATCCGGACGTAAAATGACGATCATATGACTTCTCCTAACGTTTTAATGAAACGCTTGTTTTCAGAGGGGCTGCCGATGGAAACACGGATGTATCCTTTCAAGCCCCAGGCAACCATATCACGGATGATCACGCCTTTTTTAAGCAATGCTCCTGCCACCCGGCTGCTGTCGCCCCCTACATGGACCAAAATAAAATTCGTAAAACTGACCTCATAAGCAAGTCCCAAATTCTCAAGGGACCGGTAAAGGAACTGGCGTTGCTCATTGACCTCTTTCGCGATACGCCGGTAATAGGCCCCATCTTCCAGCGCGGCAAGGGCCGCGGCCTGGGCCAGGCTATTGACATTAAAAGGCTCGCGCAAACGGTCCAGGACCCCAATGACCTCACGACGGGCCACACCATAGCCGATGCGTAAACCTGCCAGCCCATAGATCTTTGAAAAGGTACGGGTGGTCATCACATTGGGATATTTCTTCATCAGGCCCAACGTATCTGGATAGTCCCTGGCCTGCACATACTCAAAATAAGCCTCGTCAAAAAAGACCAGGGTACTTTGAGGCACCGCGCGCAGGAATTCCTCGACCTGAAGGCTGCTCAAATAAGTGCCGGCCGGATTATCCGGATTACCGATAAAAATGATCTTCGTGGACCGGCTGACCTTGGCCTTCATGGCGGCAAGATCATAACGGAAATCTTTAAGCGGGACCTGATGAACATGTGCCCCGGAGAGGGTTGAAGCGATCTCATAGATCAAAAATGAAGGCTTGGCGATGATAATATCATCACCTTTGCCTGCAAAAGCCTTGGTCGCCAAACAGATAAGTTCATCCGAACCGTTGCCGAAGATCAGCTGGTCATCATCAACATTGAGTTTCTTGGCCAGGGCACGGCGCAATACAAAACAGCCCCCATCCGGATAACGGTTGACCTCACGAGCCGCCTTGGCCATGGCCGCTAAAACCTTGGGCGAAGGCGGATAAGGGTTCTCGTTGGAAGCAAGCTTGATGACGCTTCTTAAGCCCAGCTCGCGCCTGACCTCTTCGATCGGCTTGCCCGGGATATAGGGCTTGATCTTGCAAAGATATGGATTCGCAACTTGCACAGGATGATCCTTTATTTTAATACATTAAAAGAAGACATTATAAGGGCGCCTGGGGGGAATGTCAATGCCAGAGGGCTTAGGGGATGGGCCGTTCACGAAAATACCGGGCGGCATGGACCAATAACAGCATCACAGGAACTTCGATCAAGGGCCCAATGACAGCGGCAAAGGCTACACCAGAATTGATGCCGAATACGGCCACGGCCACGGCAATCGCCAGTTCGAAATTATTACTGGCGGCCGTAAAGGAGAGTGTTGCCGTTTTTGCATAACCAGCGCCGAACTGCTTGCCTAAAGCGAATGATATAAAGAACATTACGGTGAAATAGATCAACAACGGGAGTGCTATCCTCAGCACATCCAAGGGTATCTTCACAATATATTCCCCTTTAAGCGAGAACATCACAAAGATCGTAAAAAGCAGCGCTATCAAGGTCATGGGACTGATACGCGCAATGAACACCTTCTCATACCATTCCTTACCCCTTAAACGAAGCAAAACGATCCTTGAGATCAGCCCGGCTAAAAACGGGATACCGAGATAGATAAAGACACTCTTGGCGATCTGCAAGATCGTTATATTGACGACTACCCCTTTTAGCCCGAAGTAACCGGGCAAGATAGTAATAAAGATCCAGGCATACAGCGAAAAAAACACCACTTGAAAAATAGCATTGAAAGCAACCAGGCCGGCACAATATTCCCTGTCGCCGTCAGCAAGTTCATTCCAGACAATGACCATGGCAATGCACCTGGCCAGGCCTATCAAGATGAGCCCGATCATATATTCGGGATACCCGCGCAAAAAGATGATCGCTAAAATAAACATCAAGACCGGCCCGATGATCCAATTTTGCACCAGCGAAAGCCAAAGGACCTTATAATCCTTGAACACATCCCCCAACTCTTCGTATTTGACCTTTGCCAGCGGCGGGTACATCATCAAGATCAAACCAATGGCGATCGGCACATTGGTGGTCCCATGGTTAAATTGACCCCAAAATCCGGCAATAGCAGGGACAAAAAAGCCTGCCCCAACACCTATGGCCATGGCCAAAAAGATCCATAGGGTCAAAAACCTGTCTAAAAAGGAAAGCCTCTTACTGCCCCCTGTGGTCATACCTTTGATATCCATTCTTTAAGCGCTCCTTTGATCTCCTCCATGACCTTGAGGACCTGGACCAATTTTTCCTGGTCTGTGCCCTGAAATTTTGAAGGGTCCCTGAAGCTCCAATGAAACCGTTGGCATAAACCGGGAAAAACAGGGCATCTTTCCGCGCTGGTTTCATCACAGACCGTGATCACGTAATCGTACCGATGACCTTGTTTAAATAGGTCAAATGCGGCCTTGGTGGCTTTTCCTGTAATATCGATCCCCTCTTTTTTTAACGCTTCCACAACAATAGGATTTAATTTACCGGGTTCAAGGCCGGCGCTTTCAACTTCAAAAGCCTCTCCTGCCATCTTCCTTAAAAGCTCTTCAGCCATCTGGCTTCTTGCGGAATTGTGGATGCATACGAATAAGACTTTTTTCTTTTCCATGGAATGCTCCTTGTATGCCGTATCAGACGACCCTGCAACAGCCCCCTTCGACTTTCAAAACACTGATATCAACCAACGCCTTGGCAATTTTCCGACGGGCTGATGATACGATCCTTGAAACAGTGGAGCGGCCAACGCGCATGTGCCGGGCAACCTGGATTTGCGATAAACGCTCATGATCCAGCAGCCTGACCGCTTCGAATTCATCTAAACTCAACACAATGGCCCGTTTTGAAGCCCTCCCCCTGGGTTGTGGCTCAAAAAGCCTTGGGGCCGTGGCGCATTTGACCCAGCGGGTTTTCTTTGGTCTCATGGCCTGTTTCCTATTATGCACATATGTGCATTATGCGCATAAAAAAATTTTTGTCAACCAAAAGATCTTACTTTAACTGTCCCTTGAGCTGATAAAGCAAGCCGGCGGCGATGGAGGGCTGGGCCAGGAAATATTTCCTGGCCTTGATGGTGATCTTTGATCTCAGCCATCCCTCCTTTTCGATCTGGATCGTGATATCGCAATTATAGACCTTGGCAAAGATCTGGAGCGCGCCGGCATCCTCCTTTTTGAGTTTTCCCAACCGTTGGACCAGCTCCAAACTTTTCTGGTAAACCCGGGATCCTGAATAAGGGAGATCCTCAATGGCATCGTCCTTGGCTATGATAACTCCCACGGCCAGTCCGGGCAGGAAGCCAACCCCCAGTAAGGTGGTGGCTGCATACATCCCGGCGCCCTGGATGGCTGTCGGCTTTAAGGCTTCAAACATCACGGCCCCCACTAATTTGGGCACTCCATCGATGTTGCGGATGGTCTTGTTCTTAAGATGCAGGTCATACGCCTCGATGACCGGCGGCGTTTTGCCGTCATCCTCAAAGATGACTTCTCCAATGTCCAGCTTCAGTTCGTCGATCTTGAAATTAGTAGCAGGGCCTTTGTTCTTTTCGTGCAACTTTTCCTGCACGATCTTGAGCTCGTTGACATTCAGTTTGCCCTGAGCGTTCTTGAAGACCATCATTTTTTCCAAACGGAATATGATCAGGGGAAAATGAAGCTTGCCCTTTATGGCCTGGGCAAGGTCTGCATCAACAAGGATCTCAGGGGCCTTAAAAAACGCCTGGGAAGGGAAACCTTCTTCATTATAGACGGTTAGGTCCGTGATCCGGATCTTATGGGTAAGGACATTGATGGAAAAACTACCCATGGTGATCCTTGCTCCCACGACCCTGCTGGCAACCCCCTCAATGACCGGCTTTAGAAAGACCTGCTGGACCAGCCAAAACAAGGCTATCACGATAAAAAATATCGCCAGCCATTTAACCCAACCAAAAGTTTTTTTATGAGGAGAGGAGCTCATGATCTATTAAGAAATACGGTGACATGGAAAAGGTGACAGGTACATTTTTTTAATAAAAATTTATTAAAAAATGTACCTGTCACCTTTTTTTTAAATACTAATTATTGGACATGTAGCGTTCTTTGAGCAAGGCGATCTGAGAAGCCGGATAATTCTTGACCAGCTTTCCGCTGCCGTTATAGATGGACACCCCGCCGTCGGCATTCTGGACGGAAGAATAAAGGACCTGACCTTTTTCGTTCTTGGCCGTGATCGTATTATCGCTCTTTCCAGGATGA
>CAZFON010000062.1:0-8775 GCA_964520185.1 uncultured Planctomycetales bacterium
CATTTCCTGGCAATCTTCCAGGACTTGCTGCAGGACGTTATATTCAAGGATCTTTTTCTTAGGTTGGTCTTTGACCAGAGGAGAAAAATACCAGCAGAATTCACACGTATAATTACAGGAGGAGGTGATATGGATATTCACGGATTTGGGACCGATCAGGGGCTTGCCCATGATCGCGCTTTTCAGCCGTAAGGCATCCCTGATCCCAGTGTCGGTTATCCGCGACATACTGCTGACGGCCATGTCAAACCTCTCCAGACTTGTAAATGCCCTTGATCTTATAATGGCACGGGCCAGCCATCAATTTATCCAAATCAACGCACATCATCAACAACAGATCAGCCAGTCCTTGGGGTAGACGGTTTAATATACCATATTTTGAGATGCCCGTCTTGCGCGAATGATGAATGACCTGCACCTCTCCTACCTTAAATCCTTTTTTTTTGATCATAAAAGTAAAGAACCGGTGAAATCCCCGGGACAAACAAAGGCCTTCTATGTCTTTTTTCCGGAACACCCGCAGCGCGCAGCCCACATCATGGATGCCTTCCGGCAACAAGGCCCCGCGGACCCGGCCGGCCAGCCATGAGGAGGCCCTCCTTATAAAATGATCCTGCCTCCGGTGCCGCCAACCGCAAACCACATCATAGCCCTGGCCCATCTTCTCAAGCAGCTTCGGTATTTCGGCAGGCTCATCCTGGCCGTCCCCGTCCATGGTGATATAAATATCCCCAACGGCAACATCAAAACCTGCCTGCAGCGCCTGCGCCTTGCCGGCATGTCTTTCTAAAGATATGACCCCTATATCCCCTTGCCCCGCCGCCAATCTTTTTAATCTCGTCAAGGTCTGGTCAGTCGAGCCATCGTCAATAAAAAGGACCTCATAACTTTCGGCTAACTTAAGCATGATGTTTTTCACCGCCACATAGACGCCTTGCACGGCGTCCTGCTCATTAAAAACTGGAATGATCACTGAATACTTCATCTTTACCAGAACCCGTTCTGATTTTTGCGCTGGTAACATACAAGACCGCTCTGTCCCCTCTGGACCTTGTGATCTAAAAAGAAACCGTTCAAATGGACATCCGGGGCTGACCGGTCTTTATAAAGGATAAAAATATTGCGGATAGAACGCCTAAGGACCCCTTTGCTTTCAAGGAATTCCGACGAGAAGTCCTTCTCAGGGATCATCGAATATCTTGCCGTGGCGGTCTTGTCATAATATTTAAATAACGTCAGCTCAACGAACGATAATGCCAGGTTTTTCTGCCAGGGTTCATTGCCTATCTCCTTGGCCGTTGTGTGCCAGTCTTCCTGGGGGAATGTCAGGTTGTCGTGAAAATATTTATAAGAACCATTCATGGCCATGACAACAGCTGTATCACTCCACACGACCGGAGGAGACCTCAAATCATCCTTGAAATAAATATACGTGTTGTTCACCGCCATCAAACCTATGACCAGAACCAATATCGTCTTTAGCAGGCCCCGGTAATTACATATGGAGCAGCTGACCCATAATATCAGCGGCACCTGAAGAAAGCCCACGTACCTGTACGACAGTTTCACGCGTGGTCCTAAATAATCGAATAAAAAATATATAATGACCGGTAAGGACAGCCACAAAAAAAGACCGCAATAGTGCATGAACGAGCCCGAGTTGATCTTTTTCTTCTGTAAATTTTCCCAAACATCTACGGCCAGATAGGTGACCAGAAAGATATAAAAAGAACAATTGGGCTGCCAGAAGCCATGGTCGGAATTGCCTATGATCCCAAGCAGTGATTTAAAAAAGAAAGCCAAATAATTGAAAGGAACGTTGTAAGGCCTTAAGTAAAAAAGCTCATGCGGCAAACTGGAAAAATAGATGATCCAAGGCAGGCAAAAGCCCACTACTATCAGTTGGCCTGTAAACCATTTTTTCAAGCCTGTCCTTGGCCCCGTCAACAGAAATATCATACTTTGGGTTATCAGGAACAAGAAACCCGTGAACAGGGTATAACAAGATAATATCGAAGTGAAGATATACGCGCTGTAGGAAGAGTCTTTTTGGTCCTTGAGATACCTGAAGAAAAACAGAAAAGATGCCGCTGTCAGGAGCCAAAACAAGGCATACATCTTGGCATTCTGGGCATAATTGACCGCAAAAGGGGAAAAAGCCAGCAGGAAGGCGGCTGTGAGCCCCACCCCTTCGCTCATAAGCTCCCTGCCGAGTTTATAAATAACGATAATGGTCAGGCTGGAAAAAACCACCGAAGGGAACCTTAAGGCCCACTCACCGTTGCCGAAGACACCGGTCCATAAATGAAGGATGATGTAGTGAAGCGGCGGGAATTGCGTATGTCCTAGCAAGGCGATGGTCGTTAATAACGGGTGGCTGATCCTGATGGCGGTATATATCTCATCGTCGCAAAAACCGGGGGTGCCCAGATGATAAAGCCTTACACAAATACCCAGGACAAAAATAAGGCCGATGCCGGTGGCCGGTGGTATCTTCAGTTTCTGGCGTTCTGTCATATTTTCTTTTTTTGCTTTAAAAGTTCTGAAAACAACAACACGCGACAGCCCTTCTTTTCCTCTAATCCTTTCACAAGCCCGAAAAAACGCGTTAATTCCCGCCGGAGAACCTGGCCTTTAAAATCCTGATGATGGGTCAGGACCCCTGTTAAAGACCTGCGGGGGGCATCTTTGGCCAGCATAGCGATGATCTCATTGGCCCTGAAAACGCCTGCCCGCCTGTTGCCTTCATACCGGCTGAAGGAAATCCGTGCCGGCAATTCCAGAAAATCCCTCAAGGAGCCCGGGCGCCGGCCACCGGCTGAAAGGACCTGAAACCCCTCCTCCTGCAGCACCCGCAGGGTCCGTTCATCATAACCATGATACGGCGGAACAAAGGCCGGTGTAAAAAGATCGCCAAAGGCCCGGCGCATTTTCTGAAGACCCCGCCGGATATCTTCCTGCTGTGCTTTCAAAGACCGTGAAGGACCGAATTCGTACTTTTGCCCTGCCTGATGGGAATGATCGGCGTGCATCCAGCCATGCTGGACAATATCGATCAAATGCGGATGCCTTTCCTTGGTGCGGCATAAAAAACGCACAAGCCCCGCCTCCATCCTGCCGGGAATGACCGCATGGACCACGGGTATTTCGCGCTCAAAGGCCGCATCAAAGAAAAAACGAAAACTCCCATCCAAAGTCCAGGCGTCATCGTTACGGATAAAAAGGCGTGCACTCATTGTATAATAAAGTATACTATTTTCTAATAAACAATGCGTGTCTTATTCCATTACACCCATAAGCAAACCCTAGGGCATACGACCCGCAGTGTGGCCCTGGCAGCGGCCCTGGGCCGCCAAAAAACCGATGTCCTGCTCCTGCAGGGTGGCCTGCCTCAGCCGTTTGTCCGCTTTCCTGAGAGCTGCAGGGTGATGGATATCCCTTTTCCATTTGATACCCGTAACAGTTTTCAAACTCACGCCATCCCAGTGTCCGCCTCAAAACGCGCCCAATTCATCCTCAAGGCAGCTATTGACTTTTCATGCGACGTGTTTGTGACCGAATTTTTCCCCTTTGGCAGGCTGTCCTATGCCCCGGAGCTCTTGCCCCTTCTGCGCTACCTGCGTAAAAAGGGCAAACGCATCATTGCCAGCATCGGCTATCCATTGATCGTTGATCTGGACAAGTTCGAGAACAAAAACTTTGCCGACCTGCACCGGGCCATATGCGCCTTATTTGATACTTTTCTGATCCACACGCCGGATGGCCTGGAGACTCCCTATATCAAAAAAACGATCAGAAATCCGGACCTGGAGCGCCGGTACACGGAGGTCTTAAAAGACCTAAGAAAGAAAATCGTTTATACCGGCTATATTTACCCGGAAAAAATGATCACCGGTGGAACAACCCTGCCCAAGACCAAAAATGCGTCTCCCACCGTGGTCATCAGCCGCGGCGGCGGGGCTGTTTACCCCAAGCTCATCACGTGCGCTATCGAAGCCCAGCGCCTTATCAAAGAACCTATCCGTACCATTATTGCCTGCGGACCTGCGAGCACTGCCCAAGAAATGTCTCTTTTCCAATCCCGCCTTAAACCTGAAGATGCTTCTCGTGTGGTCCTGGCAGACCATCTTGCCGGCCTCGATGATCTTTTGCGCACCTGTAAGGTTTCTGTCAGCTTATGCGGATATAACACCTCTGTCCAACTCATGCGTTACGGCACGCCGTCCGTGATCGTTCCCTACCAAAACAGCATGTCCAAAACGTCCACCAATGACCAAGTCGCCCGCGCCCGGCTTCTTCATGAACGTTTTTCCAGCATCGTCCTGGATTACGACAACCTGACCGCGCAATCCCTCGCCGATGCTATCAAAGAACAAATGTCTTCATCCCCGCCGGCTCCAGCCCCTGCCGAATGGTTTAACGGAGCTGAAGTCTCCGCACGTCTTATCGCGACAGATAAGGCAAATTAAATTTTTTCAAAAAACCATGGTACGCAAAACATCCCGGGCAACGGCCCTGGGCTGCATTTTCTGCGTGCTGCCGGCGTACACGGTCCAAATCTTCCGGCAACCGGCCATTGACATCTAACTTGCCCGCCGGTGACATATAAAGACAAGGGAAAACATGACGCCGTGAATTGATAAAAAGAGACCTGGCAGGCGTCTCACAAGCACGGATGCACTTTCTGCCGCCAGCCAGTAAAACCAGCATGGCTTCAACCAGGGGACGGTCTATGCCCCGGTAACCGTCCTTGAATATCTCATTGACCTGGCCCCGGACAACCTCAACCATCCTGTCAGTCAAAGAAGAAAGCTTATCCGTGCCCGGCATCGGATGGCGATGATAGTAATCATCAACGCCGTCTTCCATGATCTTGGGGGAAAAGCGCGCCTTAAATTTCTTGGCCAGTTGATAAACGTCAAGCACTTGCGCATAGTTCACGCGGTTGATGGTAAATTTAAATTCTAAAATGACGTCAGCGCCGTGATGTTGCGACAACCATTCGATCGTTCCCAACGTTTTTTTGTAAGCACCCTCTCCCCGCAGGCGGTCGTGCGTCTCTTCATTTCCGTCGATACTGATCCCCATCTCCAGCCCCTTGAGATGAGGCCCGTAGGTGGAAAATACCCGGCGCACACCTTCAAAATAAGCCGCGTTGGTGTAAACACCGTATCCCGTGATCCGGCCCTGCCGGCGTAAAAGTGACATGGCCTTTAATAACCGGCCGCAATTCCTGTTTAAAAACGGCTCACCGCCGGTAATGGACACGTAATAAATCCTGTATTTATCCAGCAGTTCCCGCATCATGCGTATCACCATGGAGGCGGTCATTTCATGGCGGTCTTTCTCTGCCCAGATCCCGCAATGCCGGCAATGCAGCTGGCAATGGTTGGTTATTTCAATGGTGATATCGTTAAGCAATGGTTTCATGGTCGAAGGCCTTGGGCAAAAAAAGAACGACACCGGTCTATGACTTCCCCTGCCTTCTCAACGCTCATGAACGAATATAAAGGAAGATGCAGGCCGGTTGCGGCATATTTTTCAGCAACGGGGAAATCTCCCCGCCGGGCCCCTTTAAAGGCTGCCATCCGGTGAAGAGGAATGTAGGGTCTCTGGGCCATGATCCCCTGCCGGCCCAAAAAATCGAACAGCTGTTCTCTTTTCTTACAGCAAATAACAAAATTTTGCGCCACGCTTTCCGTCTGCGGGTGGTCCCGAAAAAAAGTCAACTCTTTGATGGAGCCAAGCTCTTTTTCATACAGGGCTTTGATCTTATGCCGTGATGCAATGATCTCTTTAAGATGACGGAATTTGACACGAAGGGCCACCAAATCCATTAACGGCATCGGCGCAAACCGTTGTCCCAACTTCAAAAGCTCATCCTCGTCGCGCCAGTCTTCCATCCAGGCGCGGATGCGATCTTCTTGGGTCACAGCCGCCAGGACCATGCCGCCGCCACCGCCGCAGGATGATAAGGGTTTATAATAAGAAAAGGAGAATACCGCCGCGTCCCCAAAGCTGCCGAGCATCCGGCCTTTATGACGCGAGCTTTCAGCCTGGCAGACGTCTTCAATAAAAAAAATTCTTTTCTTCCGGCAAATCTTACCAATAGCCTCAACATCACAGGCACGGCCGAACATGTGCGCGGCTATCACGGCTTTTGTCTTCTTGGTGATCGCCTGCTGCAGCCCTTCAGGATCCATTTGTAAATCGTCAGGCAGGGCATCCACGGGCACGGGTGTGGCCCCGCAATAAAAGACCGCCAGGGCAACAGCCTGGTAGGTCAGGTCAGGAACGATCACTTCATCCCCCTTACCGACGCCTGCTGTCAGAAGGGCCATTTTTAAAGCATCGCTCCCTGAGTTGACCGCGACAGCGTGCTTGACGCCGATGTATCGGGAGAATTCTTTTTCAAAATCCCGGACCAGGGGCTTGATATCATTAAGCCCGTTCATGTTCTTTAAAACAAGCTCCATTTCAGCCGCATACTCACGGCTTAGGGCCTGTTCCACCAAAAGGCTTTCATATCTTATCGCTGCCATGCGAGCCCACCCATGATCTTGTGGTCAACGGCTTCGATCTGTCCGCATAAATCAATGTATGGCCTAACCCTTTCTTCAAAGCGACGGCCCGGGGGCGTCTTGACCGCCTGCAGGGCGTTGAAATTGCTGATGCTGCGGTAACTGCAATGAGGATGGAGGGTTGTATGTTCTTCCAGGGCCTGGAAATAGGCTTTGGCCTGCGGCAACCAATCACCCGATGCTGTGGAACCGAAATCCATCAAATAAAGGTACTCCCGCACCTCTTCGGGAAAAGACAACAGCAGCCAGTTGGCCAGGACTTTTCCGCTGGGCACCGACAACAGGTCCCAGGCGCCCCGGGAAGGCTCGCTGTATCCGCGGCCGATCAGGCCGTGCATCCCTTCTTTTAATTCCCAGGCACAAGCCCGACGGTATTGGTCCATAAATATATTCGAGGACTCCCTGTCCCAGACCTCAAGAAAAGCCGGATGCACTTCAATGGACGAGAGCCCCAGTCCAGCCAAATATTTCAAATTGTCAAATAATTTGGCCACTCCCGAAGGATGCACCACCATGGTCGTGGTAAACCGGCTGCCGGAGCGCAGGACCAATTGAACGCCCCTGACAATATCCGTGTAGAAATAAGGGCCTATCCCCGGCCTGTTGCGTTGGGTGGTCGGCTCATCTCCGTCGATGCCAAGCTCCAGGTTGACCTCATGCTGTTTAAAGAACCCCATCAGGGGCCCATCAAGCAAAGTCGCATTGGTTTGGACGGAGATATACCGGCTCAAGGACCTCTCGCGTATGGCCGTGATCATCTCCTTGAGGACGGCCGCGTCCATCAAGGGTTCACCTCCGGAGAATACAAATTCCGCCGGCAGGATGGGACGGACATAATTTAAAATATTTTCAAAAGTTTTAAGGGTAATGACCTGGCGCTGGGTCCTGTATTTATAAAAACAATAACCGCAGCCTAAATTGCAGCGGTCGGTAAAAAACAACCATATGTGATTGATCTTTTTTATCATGTCCCGTATTTTTTCAGTCCCAAGGTCAGGTGAATACGGGTCAGGAAACGCATGATGTCATTGATCGCCCAGGTGTTCATGTATTTTTCACCCATCATGGAATTCATCAGCTCGAAACTATGGCAGACATGCTCCCGGTAAGGGAGCCTGGCATGTTGCCGGTGCATGTTCTCATAAGCTTGCCTGTACAAAGACAATATCTCCGGCCTGAATTGGCCGTTTTCCGGATTCCACAGCGTAAATTCGATGCGCTTATTTTCCGGAAGGCAAAGAAAAGCGTCGCCTCCGAACAGGTAATGAGGCGGATGAAGGCTCAGGTCCATGACGCCGGGGCTTATCCATTTTATGTCCTCATTGGCATACATCAAGCGGCGCAATGCCGGCTTGTGCGCCGCCTTCAAATAATTTTCCTTAAAAAGGGCTATCGTCTCATGCGTCCATGGCATGAACGCCGCCGGGGTGACATCCACGTGCGGCAGGCCGATACTCCTCAAGAACTCCAGCCCTTCTTCCATATACCGCACTTCATTGGGATGCACGGTCATCGTCGAACCGCAATGGATGCCGGCCTTCACGCACTCCTGGATCGTTCCCGTCAATCTTTGAAAAGACGCTGGTTTGAGGCCGCAGCGGTGTTCCAGGGTCTGCTGGGAACGGCCGTCAACGCCGAATTCAAGGCTCACCCCCAGCCGCCGCAATTCAGCGATGTCATCGCGGTCGATCAACAGGCCGTTGGTCTGGATATGCAGGGAAATGCCTTTGAAGCGGTCATGGGCTTCATTCAAAATCTTAAAAAGGTTCTCCTTGGCCAGAAAAGCTTCCCCACCGGAAAAGATCAACGTGGAAGGCACGGTCCCTTCACGCTCGAAAAGCAGAAAAAGCTGCTGGACCGCATCCATGGATATTTCCCGGCCCATCATGTGCCTGAAAAAGCAGTAATCGCAATGCAGATTACAGCGCTCGGTCACATAAATCCAGGTGTAATTGACCTTGAATTTATTAGACTTTTTTACGGGCGTCGATAAAGTACCTGATCTTGCCATTCATTGTCCTTGGTATGGCCCCTGCATGGGTCCTGACATCAACGCAATGGTCCAAGCCCAGCATGTTAATTACCGCCGGAACAAGGATCTTGTCAGGTTTGCCGTTGCTATGAGCCACGTTAATGATGAGTTTATCATAATATTTGACCGGATGCTTATCAACCACAAAAAAGAACCGGGGAT